>JAYPBG010000177.1:2201-7388 GCA_038124075.1 Gammaproteobacteria bacterium | reverse complement strand
TGAATAGCCAATATTAAAAGAGGAGGTGTTATTGATGGCTGCGCCTATACCAAAGCTGACACCTATCGCGTCACCAGGATCGATGGTGCCTCCAAACTCATCGCCCACATCTCGCGCTCTATTGTAGAGATAGTTAATGGAGCCATACAGTATGGTTGGATCTGATAGATGAATATAGGTCAGACTGGGTTGAACACCCCAAAAACCGGAGCCGGTCGCCTGTTCATCATAGATCACGCCTGTACTGTCTGAATCACTGCTGTCGTTTGAACCTGGTTCGCTTGAATCTGATGAGAGAGTGCGCTGCTGAATTTCGAAGGGGTCTGTACCCGTTCGGCTTTTAATTTGAACACCGGCAAGCCAGTAACCGTTCGCACCGGGTTGGGTGTCGAATCGGTAGCTCAGAGCGGCTTCTATATCACCCAAGCCATCCCCCTTGGTTGTCGTAATCGAGTCAACAGGTGTACCTTTCAACGCTTCACGTTGGCGAACAGTCTCCTCACGATATACATAGGGCAGTTTTAGGCTGACATCAAATCTATTAGCTATCGCGTAGCGCAGCGATACGGCTGATGTAATGGTGTCGCGTTGAACTTGACTGACATTGATGAGCCCAATCACAATGGCGGGCACCACGGAAAAGCCCTCGATAGCAACCGATGTGGAAGATGAGTTGGCTGTATTGATGGAGGGCTCAATAAAAAAGCGACTTTTTGGGCGAGCTCCCTTAAGCTCATCGCTCTCATTACCGAGATCATTTGTTACAAGCGAGGTTGATCTTCCGTGGTAGGTGGATGATTGAGCTACCTGCTGTGTCGGTTGTGTCGGTTGCGTCGGCGCCTTAGGCGTGTGCTCTTCGGCGTAAGGGGCGCTGGAGATGAATAGACCAAGTAAGATTAATGGTGTTGTTAGATTAGCCCCTTTATCCATGCTGGACTCCGTGAAACTTTTGTTGATTAAATTCTAAATCGACAACCTCATCCGATTTTTGTTGCCGTAGATTGTGCTTCTCCATTAATCGGTACAGGGTAAGGCGAGACACTTTAAGCAGGCGTGCAGCTTTTGAAATGTTGTGCCCATTGATGAGCAAACTCTTCTCAATGACGTCGCGCTCTGCTTCAGCGCGCGCTTGAGAGAGCGATGGCAACAGTTGAGAGAGAATGCCGGTGTTTAATCCTAAATCTTTTGATCGAATAAGCTTCCCATCACTCATGACAATCGCTCGTCTCACCCTATTGATGAGCTCTCTGACATTGCCGGGCCAGTGGTGTTCTTTCATTGCAGTGACCGCTTCTTGAGTGAAACCGGTAACATGGTTGTTATATTTTTCAGCGTACTTCTGAAAATAGAGGTTTGCCAGTAATTCGACATCCTGTGGACGTTCACGCAGCGGGGGAACATGGATGGTCAACACATTGAGTCGATAATATAGATCTTCGCGAAAACGCCCTAAATGTACGGCCTCTTCGAGATTTACATGTGTGGCCGCTATGATTCGGCTGTCGATGGGAATGGACGTTCTTCCTCCTACTCGCTCAATGACACCCTCTTGCAAAAAACGTAAAAAGTTGACCTGTTGTGGTGTGGGCAGGTCGCCCACCTCATCGAGCAAGAGGGTTCCGTGGTTAGACAGCTCTATTTTGCCGATTTTACGCTGGTGCGCACCGGTAAAGGCCCCTTTTTCATGTCCGAACAGCTCTGCTTGAACAAGGTTGTCGGGCAGGGCACCACAATTTACAGCTACGAAGAGGTCTTGAGGGCGTGATGAGAGGTTGTGAATGGATTTTGCGACCAACTCTTTGCCGGTGCCACTTTCTCCTGTAATCAGAACGGGGGCATCTGAAACGGATATTTTGCATATTTGTCGTTTGATATCCAGCATCGCCGGGCTTTCTCCAATCAATGGCGAGCTTTTATCCTGGTGAGGCGGCAAATAGGCGTGTCCGTGTCTCTGGATGAGCTGTGCCATGCCGAACGCGTGCCCCAAAGACATGATGAGACGTTCTGTTGCAATCGGCAGTGTGTGGTAATCGAAGAAGCTTTGTGCGATCAGCTCTACAAGATCTTTTCTTTTCAGTAGCGAGGGCTCTATGACTGCCAGCCAGCCCATGTTGCGGTAGAGGCCTAGAAAGCGTTCAAGCGCTTTGATGCTCTCTTTATCGAATGTGGCGTCTAGCAACACAACGCCAACATAAAGAGTATGACCATTAATTATTTTCTGACACTCGCTGTATGATGTTCCATTTTCGTAACACCAGCCTCTCGGCTCGAGGCTCTGTTTGATGGTATTTAAGACGCTGCGTGATGTCCCATTCGGGTTTACTAAGAGAAATTTACGTTCATTCACTTCGTTCACTCCTCATAAGCTTCGCTTTTCAGTGAAGCTTTTTCGCGTTTGTATTTACATCTAGGATTAACACCTATCGATATTGAGGTAAGGTGTTGAGGTAAAACGTTCGGTGTCCGACCCTTAATGGACGATGTTTTATCCTATGTTGTCGATCAAATAGTACGCTTTTTAGCGCTTAAACGAATTGTGCGGGTGTTTAAGTGAGCGTTATAGTAGGAATATATATTGGTTGAAATGAGTAGAAGGGTGAACGTTGTTAATAAGGTGTGCTGTTTCGATTTCATACGAAAATAACTCCTTTTTATGAAGTATGATACGAAGGCCTCTTTCCAAAAAAAACAGGGTGACAGTGTGGATTTAAATAATGTATAACATATAGAAATGAAATAATAGTGTTAATTGTTAGAATATGAGACGGCATGTTTTGATTATTATTTGCTTATGTATGGGTGTATAATTATTTTTTGTCTTGGTGTCTTGGTGTCTTGGTGTCTTGGTGTCTTGGTGTTTCTATGTTTGGTTTGTTTTCTGAGCCCCTCTTTCGGGTCTTGTTGATGAGTACGGTGCAAACACGCGTCGGAATGGATTGTCTAGAGGAGGTGTGGTCAAGCAGCTATAGATGCTTTTGTCTGAATTTTATATGGGTGTAGATTGTTTTTATAGCGTATTTAACAGTTTTAACTCGCTTGGGTGTGGTTGCATATAGAAGGATTGCGTGATGTATGGGTGAGGGTTCTTTCTAAAATGATGCCTTAATAGAGTGATGGGGACAATCAGAGGCAGTAAACCTTGTCGATATTGCTCAATAGTTTCATGCAGCGCCTGCTTGTCGTCGGTAGTCAGGCTGCCTTTTAAGTATCCCTGAATATGACTTAAGGTATTGGCATGTGTTTTTCGGGTTGCTCGCTTTTTAAGAAGGTGCATCATTTGCTCAAGGTAGTGCTTTTTAAGCGCCTCGAGCGCCGTTTGATCACTGTTTGCTAACCAGCGACCCAGTGCTTGAGCGCCATTTTGGTCGTGACTCATATAGATGTATTTATGGCGTGCATGAAACTCGGTTAATGTGCGCCAGCTAAAATCTGTATGGACCAGCGCTTTCCAACGTGCAAAAACAAAGACGCGTTGAATAAAATTTTCACGTAAAACGGGGTCTTCTAAGCGCCCCTCCTCTTCGATCGGGAGGTGAGGGAAGTTTTTCATGAGTGTGTCAGCATAAATGCCCACACCGGTGCGCGCAGGCATATCGTTTTTATACACGCGTACCCGTTCCATGCCGCAGCTGGGTGAATCTTTCTTTAAGATGTAACCGCATAGATCATGGTGCCAGTGAGCTTGTTCCTCTGCGGATGTTTTTAGCCGGTGGGTCACATCTAATGTATCGGTTTTCGTGCCGACACAGCGTATCTGTTCATCGATCGATACTAAACGAAGGGTCTCTCTTGGTGTGCCTAAACCAATCTCCATCTCTGGACAAAACGCTAAGAGCTGAAAGTGGGGGGCGAGCATGTTCATGATGAGCGAGTTGCGCTTGTGACCTGAGTCAAAGCGCACGTTTTCACCGATTAAACAGCTGCTGATGCCGATTTTGATCCTGCATGTGTTCGGATCTACGGTCATTGTGGGATTTTCCATACAGAGTATCTCGTAGATTATAAAGTGACCCGTGCGGTTACTTCAATCTCTAACTTCATGGCATCGTCAAGCAGTCCAGCAACAAATACAGTGGCTGCCGGTTTTGCTTGGCCTAAGTATTTTTTGAATACGGGCCAACAGGGCTCGAAATCGAGTCTGTTTGGAAAAATATAGTGAACCCTGACGATGTCGTTAACGCTGCTTCCGGCCTCAGCGAGGACTTTTTCAATATTTTTAAAGCACTGCTCTGCTTGTTCTACAGCGCTGTCTGAGATTGACATGGTATCGTAGTTGTATCCTGTTGTCCCAGAGACAAATACGTAGCCATCGTCTACAACTGCGCGTGAGTAACCGATCTTGGACTCAAATTCAGAACCGCTTGATATGTGTCGTATCGCCATTATTTTTCTCCTCTTATTGATAAACCATTTCACGTTTAGTGATCATGCAGGCAGAGCCGTTCAGTGCGGGGGTCAGATAGAGGTCTACGCTGCCATTGTCATTTTTTAGAACGACCGTGCTACCATTAAGGTCGCCAGAAAATTTCCAATTTCCGAACGTATTTTCTCTGGCTAACATGCATGAGCCTTTTTGAACGAAGGTTTCGACATAGGTGGAGTCACAGTTTCCAACAGTGTTGGGGGATGCCGTAATTGAAAGGTGTGTATCGCCGTCGCTGTATGACATGACGGTAAGTGCGTCATACATTCGGTTATCTGGATTGCTTTTATTCCACGTAGCGTAGGAGCCATGTGCTCGATCTTTTATCGTATGGTCTGCTACGGTTTTGATTTGACCTGCACATGTTTTGATCCCATTTTTATTTGCCATATCCGAAACCGATGTTTCAGCAAAAGCAGTAGCAGGGTTCAGTGTCGAGCTCATTAATGTTGCAGCGAACAGTAGCTTAACGTTACGTTTCATGTCATCTCCTTCTATTTTAGAGTATATCTATTACACGACCGGCTGAGTGCCCCATCAATTGAAGATTGAGCTCATCAGTGGTGACTCGATAGATGACTTATACTCTTTTGGCCTTACATTATCAAATTTTTAATCGTTCGATATTTGATCAATCGTGGAGGGGTTCCAGGTTTTGACGAGTGTATTTGAGTTGATTTAGGGTTTTCTAGGTGTTAGAACCTTAGGGGCTCGAGTGCAACTCGTAAAACCTGTAAAACCCATAATGGAATTAAGAAATGGAG
>JAYPBG010000177.1:0-2191 GCA_038124075.1 Gammaproteobacteria bacterium | reverse complement strand
AATAATATGGATAAAAATAGACCTATTTTTATGAAATCACCCCTCATCCCTGCAGTGGCTAGAATCTTGCTGTTTTTGCCGCTCTGTTTACCGACCAATACCGTAGCCTCAGAGTCGGTGCTTGCTTCTCTTCCAGCGCCCGCCACAGTGCCGACCGTTGAGATCAATCTGGCGCCCCCCCTGTCGGGTGATCTGGCTGATCAGCAGTTTCGTGAGGCCTCTGCGATTTTGCGCAATACGCCGGTCATCGTAAAGGGGGTACAGCTGCCTGAGTTAGATGCTTTACCGGATCTGGGTCAACTTCACGTGGTTAAGATGGATGAGGATCACCAGCTGAGTGTACTCCCTTTTCAGTTTGATCAATATGATGTTGAGGGGTTGATCTATCTTAAGGGGGTCTCCAAGAAGCCGCTGGAGGGTGATATTGATCGGTTTGATCCGTGTGATGAGCTGGTCTTTATGTATCAAGATGCAGGCCAGTACTCAATCCAGGGGCGCGGTGAAGCGTTGCGACGCTCGCAGGACGACTGGAGTGAGCCGTTGCTGGAGTTTAAAATTACGGCGTACGATGGTTCGGTTCGGTATGTGTCGTTGGTGGAGTCAATGAAGCCGGTGAATTCCCTGAAATCTGAGAGTACAGCACCGGCATCGACTGAGTATGCGAACGACTATGTATTTACGGATATAGACAAAGGGGAGGTAGAGACCGATACCTATCGCTTTACGTTTAATCCTAAAAATTTAGCCGAAGTGAAGACCTTTTCGTTAAAACGGCCAGAGGCGACACAAGCGTCCATCGATCTCTTTAAGAACTACCATTTGGCGATCAGTACGGGTGTTTTAAGTAAAGGCTTGAGGGTCGGGTTTGACAGTAAGCGCAATATTTTTCTTCTGCCCCAAGGGGTTGTGCAAGGTCCGGTCCGTTCTACTTTACTGTATGATGTGAAGTTAACGTGGCTCAAGTTTCCGTTATACCGTAACCCCGGCATGTTGCGTTTCTACCGCAACGGCATCAACATTCCTTCCCGTTTTGCTAATAAGCAGCTGAGGGCTTTAAGTGTTTTTGTGCGCCTGCTGAAAGCCCCTAAAATAGAGCTCTCGTTTGTGACAACCAATGTTGATGGCGGCTCATTTCTCTATACCAATGATTTTGGAGAGCGGCGGCACTTCTTTATTGATGGTGAGATGACCGACGATGAGTGGGCATTCAATCAGTCGTTAATGTTTGGCCAATTTATGAAAGTTGAGCAGGAGAGTTTATGGGATGCTCTGTTTGCTAACCACGTACCGGTTGTCCCCGGTGGTCTCTTTGAGACCTATCTTGGTGATATGAAAATCTACAACCACTATCGAGATCAAAGGCCGACACCGCAGAGTGACGTTGAATTGGTGGCCGGTGTGCGTATCGAGGGATTGCCGATGCCGTTGATACGGATCATGACAGCGATTTCAGCCATTGAGTGGGAGGGGGTTGATAATTTGGGTGATTTTGTTGATACGGTGTTGGAGCCTAAGCATCAAAAATATTTAGAGCGCATCGACAAAATCAATGCAGAGATGATTGCACAGATGAGGCAGCGTCAGCAGGATTTTGATGTTGAGCGCTATATTCAGGCGTTTCTGACGGATTTTAGTTATTTTGAATTTGGCGGTGTTGAGCGAGCAAACATCAACGCTCTGATTGAGTCAGCGCTGCGCAGCTGTGAAACGCTGGAAGCGTGTTCGCTGACCCAGATTCTCACCGCATTTCAGGCGGGTGCGCAGGCGCATAAGGTCGATTTAAGCTCAATTCGACATGTCTATCTGGATAATACGATCTGGTTTAATACAGAGCCGGCGGGTTATGTCGGGCTTTAGAGCGCTTTGTATCTAGAATTGTCGTTGCATGTAGATAGGTATAAGTCTAATATGTAAATAATGCTTTGATGCATTTCAAATAAATATATTATATATCAATGGCTTATGGGTAAAGAGTGTAGATAATATGATTGAAAACAAGGAGTTCAAGTTGAGGCTTGTGAGTCCAAGCTTTGACTCTCAGCTCACAGATACTCTTATAGAGCTCAATCACCTTAGAAAGCTCAAATTACACGGCTCAACTGAGCCTTGGATTTTTTTCCAGCTAAAGAGTATATTTCATACATTGGAGAGTATTGGTTCCGCTAGGATAGAGGGTAACCGAACGACGATT
>JAYPBG010000176.1:3992-7414 GCA_038124075.1 Gammaproteobacteria bacterium | reverse complement strand
CGCCCAGACTGGCCCGGCAGCTACGGGCAACTGACGGTGCCCAATACGGCACCACTCATCAATCAAGCCAATGCAGCATACCCAGAGCGCCCCGTAGAACCTGAAAAAGCATGGATTGAGATGATCCATCGTTACTTTGCCTCCATCCTAGGGCTGCTTATTGTAGGCATCGCGGTACTCTCCTTTCGTCAACACAAAACAACCCCTCAAACCCCCAGACTCCTCCCCTCTTTACTTGTCGGTCTAGTCACCTTTCAAGGGCTGCTGGGCATGTGGACCGTAACCCTTGGACTATACCCACCGGCCGTCATGGGCCATCTTTTAGGCGGTTTTGCAACATTAAGCTTATTGTGGCTTCTCTATTTAAAATTGAAGGCTCTGCCGATACAGCCCAATACCTCTGCAGAAAAAAAAATCAATCAAGAGGCCGAAGAATGCGTGGAGAGCAAAACAATCAGCACCACCGCACGCAAATACCTCCCAACCTTCGCCATCGCAGGACTTGCTCTGCTAATTTTACAAATTGCTCTGGGTGGCTGGACCTCATCCAACTACGCTGCCATCGCCTGCACCGAGTTTCCACTCTGCCAGGGAGACTGGAGCAACCACCTAAACTTTAAGCAAGCCTTTAAAATTTTCGATACTCAAGAGGCTCAATTCGAATACGGTCTTCACTTGGAGCCCGCATCTAAAGTGACTATTCATATAACGCACCGAATCGGCGCACTTATTGTGACCCTGGTGCTTCTTGGTGTAATTGGGTTCACACTCACAAAAAGCAACCAACGGCATACCAAAGGGCTCGCATACTCTCTGCTTTTTTTCTTAGCCTTACAAGTATCACTCGGGCTAAGCAATATTATTTTTCTGCTACCTTTAACAATCGCAGTCGCCCACAATGTGGTCGCCTTACTTTTACTCCTCAACCTGATTACCCTTATCATTGCTATTCGAGGTGAAATGCATCATGGAACGGTCCATCACCAAGTCGGCTGATCTAAGTTCAGCAATTGAGTCAAATGATTTTTCTCAACATACCAACCAGTCATCTGCCACTTGGCATGACTATTTAGAGCTTACAAAACCAAAAGTGGTTGCACTCTTAATGCTCACCGCCATTGTAGGCATGCACCTTGCTACCACCGATATGGTACCTTTTAATGCACTGGTTTGGGGCTCTCTCGGCCTAGCGATGGCCATGGGTGGGTCAGCCGCCATCAATCATGCTGTCGACCAGCGAGCCGATACGCTCATGAAACGTACGCATAACCGCCCTGTTGCAACTGGACGCGTGCCCGCCCAGCGTGCATTTTTCTTTGCGGGCGCACTATGTTTGAGCAGTTTTTTAATTCTTGATCTGCTCGTAAACCGCCTAACCGCTGTACTGACCATGTTGGGCGCCGTCGGCTATGCTTTTATTTACACGCTCTATTTAAAGCGTGCCACCCCACAGAATATTGTTATCGGAGGCTTCGCCGGTGCTATTCCCCCACTTTTAGGCTGGACAGCGGTCACCAACGACCTCCACCCTCACGCTTGGCTACTGGTACTCATTATTTTCGTCTGGACTCCGCCCCATTTCTGGGCACTTGCCATCCATCGCCGTGATGACTATGCAAAAGCAGAAATCCCTATGTTGCCAGTCACACACGGTATTGAATTCACAAAAACTCAGGTTCTACTGTATACCTGTTTACTTGCCGTTGTCTCACTGCTGCCTTACTTAACAGGCATGAGCGGCTGGCTTTATTTAATAGGTACATCAACATTGAATGCCCTTTTTGTTTACCTGGCACTTAAATTAAAATTTGAAAAAGGCACAGAAACTGCTATGAGGACATTCGGCTACTCAATCATTTATCTATTTGCACTTTTTATGCTGCTTCTTGCGGACCACTACTTGATCGTCACACCGTTTGATGCGATATAAATTGCCGCAACAAAAAAACGCTAGCCAACCCTTTTAAAATTTGTTAAAAATGTCCTCTTTAAAGAGGCACACTTTACACTTACTTAACGTTCTGACCACACACAGGAGTATTTTAAATGAGCATGAAGAATGTATTAAAACCCGTTGCTGTAGCCGCCAGCGTTGCTGCTGCAGGCATGACGTTTCCTACTGTTGCAAGCGCAGAAATGAGTGCGAGTGTTGCAGTCTCTAATTTCTATCTTTGGAGAGGGCAAAATCTTAGCCAAGACGACCCTGCGATCTCTGGTAGCCTAGACTACTCTCACGGCTCTGGCGCATATGCGGGCATATGGGTTTCTAGCGAAGGGCAGGCACTTGATGAGAACGGGGAAAATACTACAGGACAAGAGGTAGATATCTATGCTGGCTTTGCTGGCGAAGCGGGCGGCCTTTCATACGATGTAAGCCTCGTAACCTATGACTATCCCGGCGAATCTGGCCCCGAGCACTGGGCAGACTTCTCTGAGGCGATCCTTAGCTTTGGCATGGCCAATGCCAGCTTCACACTTTATCAGTCACTGCAAAGTATTTCACAAGGTGGCGGCTACACATACTACACTCTAGGATACAGCCTAGATAAAGTAAGCGTAACCTACGGCGGTTGGTCAAGAGATTCCAAGGACACTAACGCCGAATATGCTCACCTTGATCTTAGCTTTCAGGCTAGCGATGAACTGGCTTTCACTATCAGCACCATCGTTGATGATGGCGAAGATGAGGACAAAGGCATAGCAGCTATGGAAACCGACCCTCTCATCAATGTTACTTGGTCAAAAAGCTTCGACCTATAAGCTAGACATTAGCTAGGTATTAGCTAAGCACTACGTAAAAGAGAGCCTCGAAATGGCTCTCTTTTACGTTTACCCGGCTCAAAAAAACCACCTAAACACGTATTTACTACCCACCACTTTAACCCTACAATAGTACTCTCCTGTAATACACCCCTGCAACACAGACTAGGAGCTGTACTCTCATGACCGCCCGCATTAAAAACCCACTTACTCTCTTCACCCTCACCCTGCTCAGCACAAACAGCGCTCTGGCTCACAGCGATCACAGCGCAATTGCAGACCAAAGCATACTGGCGCAAATCAGCCACTCACTGCTCAGCCCAGACCACTTAGTTGCAACACTCCTGTTCAGCACCGGCGCTGTACTCACTTTAAGCGCCCTCACTCGAACCTTCAAAAAAAATCACAAAACAGACTAATACGGACGCCTCTTTGTGGTCACCGCACTCACAAAAGCACCCCCTGCAACTCACGCCGCTACGGCTGAAAAGCGAAGATGGCAAGCAGAGTTATGTTTAGAGCTGCAGGGCAAACAGCTCAATCAAACCGAAAAAAAAACCATCTTAACCCGCCAGCGACACCTAGGCCCCCTACGCATTCAACGCGCCTTTTACCCCGAAGACGACACCTGCCACCTCTACCTGCTTCACCCCCCAGGCGGA
>JAYPBG010000176.1:2346-3982 GCA_038124075.1 Gammaproteobacteria bacterium | reverse complement strand
ATCAACTCACCATCCAAGGCACCCTATGCAACACCGCCCACGCCGTCATCACAACGCCCTCTGCCGGAAAGTGTTATCGCTCCCTCAATAAAGACAACCCGCAAAAACAGACCGTACGATTCGACATCAGCGGCAACAGCACTCTAGAGTGGCTGCCTCAGGAGAATATTTTTTTCAAAGAGAGCCACTCTCTTATAAACACAGAATTTCATCTTGACGAAACCAGTCAACTGCTTGGGTGGGATATCGCCTGCCTCGGGCGCCCAGCATCTAACGAACTCTTTAATTCAGGCGAAATAGATCAGACATTAACAATCATACGCAATAAAACGCCCCAACTGATTGAACGAAACCGCATCGACGGTACCCGCCCCATCATGCACGCCCGCTACGGCCTCCAGGGTTACACAGTTTCAGGCTTATTCTTCTGTACTGTTGGAACAGAGTTTGATATAAAAAAGATAAAGCAGACGTGGTCAGGCACGGCGCACCCTCCTCGCAATGCTTTATGCTCTATTACCTTAATGGACGGCATATTGGTCGCACGCTATTTAGGCCATGCCAGCGAAGAGAATCGCTCGCTCTTTACCGAACTTTGGCGCCTCACCCGCCCAAAATGGATTGGCAAACCGGTTTCAATACCTCGTATTTGGAACACATAAATCACGACATTAGAAACCCAAAAGCCGACACCAAAAGCCAAAGAGAAAGAGAAAGACGAACAAACAGTAAACATCAACCTACGAGACTCAACATTATGGATCTCAGCCCAAGAGAAAAAGATAAATTACTCATATTTACCGCCGGCCTAGTTGCTGAACGACGCAAGGCCAAGGGGCTAAAATTAAACTACGCCGAAGCCACCGCACTCATCTCATCTGCCATTCTAGAGGGTGCCCGTGAAGGCAAAACCGTCGCAGAGATGATGGAGATTGGTCGCACCATCGTTGCACGCGAAGAGGTCATGGAAGGCGTGGCTGAAATGGTTCATGAAGTGCAAGTAGAAGCCACTTTCCCTGATGGCACCAAACTGGTCACCGTACACGACCCGATCATTTAACAAACGGTACGCACAATTCAACAGGAGCCTCACCAGATGATTCCAGGCGAAATAAACATATGCAGTGAAGAGATTGAGCTCTGCCCAGGCAGAGAGCGCATTCAAATCCGTGTTGCCAACTGCGGTGATCGCCCCATTCAAGTTGGCTCACATTACCACTTCTTCGAAACCAATACCGCACTTGATTTTGATCGCGCAACAACAAAAGGCTTCCGACTCGACATTCCTGCAGGCACGGCTGTTCGATTCGAGCCCGGACAATCTCGAACCGTCACGCTCGTCACGTTGGGTGGCAGCAAAAAAATATATGGCTTCAGGGGCGACATCATGGGCTCTCTTAGCGAGCCTTCTTAACAGGTTTATCTAAACCTCTAGCACACACTCTGAAAAAGATTCACCACGACCGATTTACACAACCACCGTCAGCCCGCAAGGAAGCAGAGATGAGCAAAATAGATCGCCGCACTTACGTCGACATGTATGGTCCCACCGTTGGCGATAAAGTCCGTCTGGCCGATACCGCACTCTGGGCCGAAGTGGAAAAAGATTTCACCCAATATGGCGATGAAGTTAAAT
>JAYPBG010000176.1:1852-2336 GCA_038124075.1 Gammaproteobacteria bacterium | reverse complement strand
TTGGCGGCGGAAAGGTGATTCGCGACGGCATGGGACAAAGCCAACTCACACGAGATGCCTGCGTCGATACCGTGATCACCAATGCCATGATCATCGACCACTGGGGCATCGTAAAAGCCGATATCGGCCTAAAAGATGGACTCATTGCAGCCATAGGCAAAGCGGGCAACCCAGACACACAGGATGGCGTCACCATCCCCATCGGCGCCAGCACAGAAGTGATCGCCGGAGAGAACATGATCGCCACCGCCGGCGGCATCGATGCACACATTCACTTTATCTGTCCACAACAGATTGAAGAGGCCCTGATGTCCGGCGTCACCACCATGCTGGGCGGCGGTACCGGCCCCGCAACCGGCACCAACGCAACCACCTGCACACCCGGCCGCTGGCATATCGGCAAGATGTTACAAGCCGCCGAAGCCTTTCCAATGAACCTAGGGTTTCTCGGAAAAGGCAATGCCAGCCTACCCGACCCATTGAC
>JAYPBG010000176.1:0-1842 GCA_038124075.1 Gammaproteobacteria bacterium | reverse complement strand
ATTGCCGCCGGCGCAATGGGGTTAACACTGCATGAAGATTGGGGCACCACACCGGCCGCCATCGACAACTGCCTAAGCGTCGCAGATGAACAGGACAGTCAAGTCGCCATTCACACCGACACACTCAATGAGTCCGGCTTTGTAGAAGATACACTCGCCGCGCTCAAAGGGCGAGTCATTCACACGTACCACACCGAAGGGGCCGGCGGCGGTCACGCTCCCGATATTATAAAAGCCGCAGGCTTGAGCAATGTGCTGCCCTCTTCGACCAACCCAACACGGCCTTATACCGTCAATACCGTCGACGAGCACCTCGACATGCTGATGGTCTGCCATCACCTTGACCCTAATATTCCAGAAGATGTCGCCTTTGCCGATTCGCGCATTCGAAAAGAGACCATCGCCGCTGAAGACATTTTGCATGACTTAGGCGCTTTTAGCATGATCGCCTCCGACTCCCAAGCCATGGGCCGCGTGGGCGAGGTGATCACCCGAACATGGCAAACCGCTCATAAAATGAAAGTGCAGCGCGGTGCCCTGCAAGGTGACACCCCCCATCACGACAACCAGCGCATCAAACGTTATATCGCAAAATACACCATCAACCCAGCCATTACGCACGGTATTGCTGACCATGTTGGATCCATTGAGGTTGGCAAACTTGCGGACATCGTGCTTTGGAAGCCCGCCCTATTTGGCGTTAAACCCTCCCTTATTTTGAAAGGCGGCGCCATAGCCGCTGCTCTCATGGGGGACCCGAACGCCTCCATCCCCACGCCACAACCGGTTCACTACCGACCGATGTTTGGCAGTTTTGGCCGTGCCATATCAGAGACCAGCTACACCTTTGTCTCCAAGCTCGCGCTTCAAAAAGGCACACTGGAATCGCTTGGCCTTAACAAGCCTCTAAAGGCCGTCACGCACTGCCGCTCCATCAGAAAGAGCGATATGATTCATAACACCTATCAACCCCATATAGAAGTAGATGCTCAGACCTATCTTGTGAAGGCTGATGGCGTACTGCTCACCTGCGAGCCCTTAGCCGAGCTACCTATGGCACAGCGTTATTTTTTATTCTAAGACACTACTCTAAGGCAAACCGATGAAACCAACACCGACGGCAGAAGCGCTGCACCAACACACTCTGATCGAAAAATTGTCGCCTAACGACCCTCGAATCAAACACTACGCGGGCCCAATACACCTCATCGAGCTGCCTTTTCATCTGCGACAAAAGTCCAGATTTAAGCACACCTCCAGCGACCAGCACATATTCCACTTCTTTCTAGAACGTGGAACAACCTTGCTGTGCGGAGAGCATCTGATCAGTGAAACAGGACTGCTTTTTAAAATCATCGCTGCCCCCGAAGCCGTCACCTGCGTCCGACTTCCTCAGGGGACACTGCTTTTTGCCCGCTGCTGCTACCACCTGGGTAACCGACATGTACCGCTGGAAATCACCACTGACACCAACGAAGAGAACAGCAGCGCCCCCATGCACTGCCTCCGCTTCCAAGAAGACAACGTACTCACCGATATGTTAGTCACATTAGGCGCCGAGCCTGCCAACGAATTCGCCCCCTTTCAACCAGAAAAAGGGGCCTATGCCCACTGAACAGTGACCGTGACCGTGACCGTGACCTAACAGACGCTAACATCTGAACCTCCTCCTGTAAGCCATCCACCACCAAGGTCTATACTTTAAAAAAGGCACGCCTGCCATCCTATAAACAACCTGGAAAAAGCACACAACAGAGGTAAACCGCTGTGGAATTAACTTTTCCCATGATAGCCAGTGAGGTGCCACTGCTTGATGCCCTCACACATACCGAACTGGATATT
>JAYPBG010000175.1:5779-7428 GCA_038124075.1 Gammaproteobacteria bacterium | reverse complement strand
ACAGGTTAGAGGGGTCTTTGCATCTTTTTTACCTCACAGAAGCGGAGAAGAGCCTTATCGAATTTAGATTTTGTTGACCCGGTGCCTATTTGAATATAATTAATACAGATCGTTCAAAATAAAGCCTATCCTCTTTTTTTTTGCTCTGTTGTCATTAAATATTTAGAACCATTTTTAACCCTTCATTGCGGTATTTTCTCTTTTCTTGCATTTCTTCTGTTAACGTTTTGAGTTATGGCACGGTGATTGCTAAATGGAAGTATGTGCTTGTTATTTTGTCTGTCAATTTTTAACCGATGTATGAGCATCAGTGAAATTTAAAGACAAGATAGAAGATGAATAATAGGGATAAATTCAAAGCAGAGAGGTAAAGTGAGTTATGGCTGCAATAGTTGGTGTAAAAGAGCCGCAGATCAAAGATGGCAACTACAGTGAAAACATGGGTGAAAAAGATAAAGTTCATTTCAGCGGAACTGCAAATAAAATTGGCAGCGCGGTGCCGAACACCCGTTTTGATCCAGCCGCTTATACTTTTTGTATTGATGAGCTTGCCTGTAGGGAGCACGAACTTAAAGAGGCGAGTTTGCGTGATGTCTCGGCTGCGGTGGGCATTGCAAACAACCCTGAATTAACAGAAAATAATCCGATCGATTTTCATAAAGCTGTTTTTAAAGGCTTGCAGGCAGCACGAAGTAAATTTAGTTTTAATACCCCTTCCCACACAAGAGCGTTGGATAGCTGGAGCCGTTCATTTGCAGAGGTGATTGCACGTGATCAGGCCGATCGCGTTTTTCAGGGGCACAGTGGAGCGCACATGAGTTCATCAGCC
This sequence comes from Gammaproteobacteria bacterium, assembly GCA_038124075.1. Lineage (GTDB taxonomy): Bacteria > Pseudomonadota > Gammaproteobacteria > Pseudomonadales > JAYPBG01 > JAYPBG01. The sequence continues at coordinate 6,599 of JAYPBG010000175.1, read as the reverse complement.
CGAGCCATGGGGCAGGCCAATATGGAGCTTAACCCTGCTCATAACAGTGAAATAGAGGCGGTGAATGGTGATCGGTTCATCTTTTTAAAGGATATGCCCACAGAGGCTAAAACGGTTTTTGAGACACATTGGAATGAGTTCGTGCATGCGGGCGGTGATGTGATGAGAGAGAACCATAAGATGATGAAGGAGCTCACTTGGTTTCAAAATGCATTGGTGGCGCATGTGGCAGCGATCAACTCATGTCTCTCTTCGGAAGATGGGCCTGCGTTAGATGATGTCAATGGAATTGCGTTGTCAGCTGCCGCTGTACTCGGCATCAAAACCGATTCGAGACAGTTTAATAAGTTATATAAAAAAATAGAGACGTTATCAACTATGAATCAGGGGGCTGGTCCGTACGACATTTTGAAAGAGGTGTTGATAAAATTTAATTATGATGAGCATGCGGCCAACAAAGTGGTTGACCTTGCTCAGCATCATAGACAACAACTTAAAGCATGGTCTGATGAAAGTGAAGACGGTCTATCATGGTCAGATAAGGCCGAAGGGAAAGCGAATCAGTACGAATATTTTGACCATGACCGAGGCGAAGTAAAAACCTGTGATATAAAAACAAAGGCAAAAATAGAAGCATTTCGAGATCTTATGATGGCCGCTCGGCTTTCTGCTTTAGAAGAGGTTGAGGATGAGCTTGCAAAAGAGTTTGAGCAAAACGTCGGTCCCGGCAGTATGCGGTTTGGTGGATACGTTTATAACTGTGGATTGTACGGTGAAAACCCCATTGATCAAGCTCGACAGTGGACATCGCTCATTGAAA
>JAYPBG010000175.1:4461-5769 GCA_038124075.1 Gammaproteobacteria bacterium | reverse complement strand
AATGAAATGGTTGGGTAACCCACCGGTGGATGAATCAGGCAGCCGACGTAATGTGCCAAAGCATTTGTATGGTCCATGTGGTGCGATGCAGGTGCCTGCGTATCAACTGGGTGGCATTGTTTCTGCTGTTCATCACAGCTCAGCATTGACCAGTCTCTGGTGTCCACATAATGGTGATTTTCATGAGGTGGATGGCTTACAAGGTGATTTGGATACTCGGACTTACGCGTTTGTAAAAAAGGGTACGGCACTCTATGATCAATTCAAAAACAACTTAAAAGATCGTGTCATCAAGGATGATGTTAAGATGATGGATCCGAATACGTTGAGTGATATAGAGGGGTGTTACGTCAGTATTGATTGCGTTCATAGCCAAAACTTTTTGTATATCCATGGCACTGAAAAAGAGATGAGTAGAAATCTTCGCCGGTTATGGGGCTATCAAGACAATGCAAAAGCGCAAGTAAAGGTTAATTCAGTATCGATTCGTCGAGATGGTACCGATACAGAGTATGGTCTATTGGATGGTAACCGAGTTGTTGGTCAATCGTTAATGGCTGGAACCCAATCGGCTGGGCTGTTTAATGCTCAAAATAAAGAGCATCCAAACAGTTTTGTTAACTCGGGCGATGAGCGCTATAAGCAGAGACAGGATGCTTTGGTGATCGAAGGTCTTGAGTTTTATCGTATTGAAGAGGATGGAACGGAGTACTGTGTCGCGAATTTCACGCAAAACCATGATGACGCCTTTAGGGAGCCGGCTAAAAACGGTCAGATAACAGGCTTTGATGGTGCGGTAGAGCCTAATTATCATGCCTGCGATGATGGAGGTTGTACCGGACATCATGCAACAAGAGGGCAGCTGTTCGGTTCTGTGATTGACCGGGTTAAAGCCTCTTATGAAGAGGACCAGCTGAGCCCAGAGGTGCTGAATAAAACAGAGGTCGCAGAGGCACTTGAGCGACTGTATGTGCATAAAAGAGATTTGATCGAAGAGGGCCTTAAAGCGCTCACGGATGCCATCAAAGAGGATCGAGCTGAAAACCTAGGAAAGACCTACTTGGAAGCGGGTATTCATCCAGACGTGTTAGGAAAAGCATTAATCCATATCATGCGCCATCGGCCCAGCAGTACAGAGGCTGCTACGGGAGTAGAGTGGTATAGAACTGGAAAAGAGATTCAGAGTTTATTGGAGGAGGTTGAGAGCGCTCAAAGAAAAGTGCTCTCCTTTCCAGTGAAAACGGTGTTGAAACTGGGGGAACGCTTACTTGAGATTGAGGGTCATGAGGATGCTGCAGGCAATCCAGT
>JAYPBG010000175.1:1889-4451 GCA_038124075.1 Gammaproteobacteria bacterium | reverse complement strand
TAACAGGGCTCTCTGAGGACGGGAAAAAGGTACGTGATGCTTTGATCAGTCAGCTGGCGCTGGAGAGTTCCAGCACCGCTGGCAAATTTTCAGAGTGGATGAATGCGACCTTAAAAGAGTGGAATGATACGGTTCAGAACTATTTCAATCCATTAACTAATACAGAGAATGAAGGAAGAGTACTTTTATCCAATACTGTTCGTGGGATTAATGAGCTATCTGATGCCCTTGAACACCAAAAGCTGACGAAGCAGGTTCAAAGTGAATTGGTCGCTTTGACGCGAAAACTGGCTGAGCATCCTGATGCGATGGCGGGTTTAAACGTCTTTACTCGCCGTGACGCTATCGACGCTAAGCTGATCAGAGCGCTTGCTGATGTTGTGGATGTGCCTGAGCAAGCAGCTAAGCTGATTGAAAAAAATGGAAAAATAGCTCGATCAGGCGCCGAGGAAGCACCAAAATATCAAATTTTACCTTTTGATTCTCAAGGTCGTATTGATGTGTTGGTCCCCAGTGATCGTAATAAACATATTTTAGCGCGCATTCGACACGGTATTGCTTGCCTGGATGAGGCTTTGGAACGACAAAAAAAGGCGTTGGCCACGCATCAAGATATTGTTGTGAATCAAGGCGATTTAGATAATAAGTTGGTCAAACAGGAAGTGGCTCATTTCAAAAGTTTACCGGCTAAAAGTTGGAATAACAGCAGGCAGTCTCGAGGTGTACTGCCGTCAGGTATCAAAGGGGCGGTGACGGGCAGTACCTTTTTGTCTGGTATAAGCATGGCGCTCTCTGCCGCCTCGGCAGCCGGTGCCGCGGTGGGTGCGTCTGTTTTTACAGCGTTACAGGCGACTGCACTCCCTTTTGTTGCCGTACTGGGTTACATTGGATTTGAAAAGATGAGAGATGCTCATCATGACAATCGCCGATTGAACCAAATAGAGGAGGTCACACATGAAAAATTCAAAAAGATCACGGAGGAAGCGAATGGTCGAGAGAAAATGTATAATGTCGCTGCTGAACGTGTCGAGCGCCTTCTGACGCATGATGACAATGGGGTGAGTACTATGGCCTGTATGAGTCGGTGCCGTAAGGCGCTCAAAGCCTTAGAGACGCCTCTTAAGGAACACAAAGGGATGGCGGCCTATATGATCCATAAAACTAAGGCGTTAGCAAAGGTTCTAAAAAAATATGAGAAATATGAAGCGAATGAGGCTCGGTTGCGATTGGCTCGTTATGCTGAAAAGAACGATGATGCGGTGTTGGCGAGTGAGTTGTTAAAAGATTTACAGAGTGTGCAGGCTGAGTTAGCTGGATTAAATCAGTTGATTCAAGCGTTGGGTATTAATCACCCGCAGAGCACCCTGCAAGAGGTGGCGCCATTTCGTGCATTGATGGACTCTGTTTCAGAGTTGAACAGGCGTTTTGATCAGGTCGGAACTGATGAGAAGGGACTGATCGACTGCGTAGAGGATGCTAACGATCACTTTCATGCCGCTGGTTTAATGCAGAAAATCAATCGCTCGTTGTTGGGGCATAGTTACATGCTGCAGCAGGGCCGTAAAAACAATACCTATAGTCACTTAACGGGTATAGGGTATCTGGGCTCAGCGGGTGCCTTCTTAGGCTCTTCAATCATCAGTTTCGCAAGCATTGCCGTTTCGGCTTTTGTTGCAGGGGCCTTGTCGCCTATAGGCTTGGGTGTGTTAACCGTCTCTTATGGTATCAATGCCTATAACAAGCATCGTGAGATGCAACGGCTTGGCGAGATCAAGAAACAAATTGAGGCGGTCGAGCCTAATGAGCAGGAGAAATATGCGCCTAAGGTTGTTGGTTATCATAAAGCGCTATTGAACCACATACAGGAGCGGATGGAAGAGTTGCGTCGGGAGAGAAACAGTTGGGTTATTGGTGCTGGTTGCTTCTTTGCGATGTCTGCGGCAGCGGCTGCGGCCACGGTGGTGACGGGAGGAACGGCTGGGGTTGCGGTCGGGGTTGCCAGTGCCGCTGTGATGTTAGGAGGCTCTGTCCCACTGTTTAAAGAGACGTTCCATCTTTTCAATCGTTATTCAAACTGGGGCAGTATGTATGCTGCGAGAGCTGAAGATTCCGAAGATATCAATGATATGAAAATTGATTCCCCTGAAGATCTCAAAAAAGCGTATTGGAGTAAAAGCAAAATGTTGGGGGTTCTAGGGGAGAAGAACCTTAAAATGATGCAAATGATCGGTAATCATGAGCGTGCCCAAGAGGTCTTAGCGTCTAGTTCAGGTCAAAACAGTACTGAGGGTACCGGTAATATGACGGGGCAAGTGTTTAACTTGAAGAAAGGGGGCCGTTCAAGCGTCGAGAAGGCTAAAAACAGTGATATAGCACAGAATACTCGCGCGGGGACTTGGAGCCCTGACCGTGATAAGTTTGGTGACGGTATAGATGTTAAAGGCGGTGTTCATTCTGCGAAGCAGCATCTACGTCAGTTAGCCGCTGTGACGCGCGAGAAATTCTTGGATCCCAATTTTTCACAGCGTGAGCTTTCCAATGAGCTAGCCAAGGGGTTTAACC
>JAYPBG010000175.1:0-1879 GCA_038124075.1 Gammaproteobacteria bacterium | reverse complement strand
CGGTAGAAGGCAGTAAAGAGTTTCTGCTGCGACCTGAAGCCATTACCGGTATGAAGGATTATGTACTGCATAAGATTAACTATCTTCAACATAATAAGTTTAAGCTTGAAGAGAGAATCGAGATGCTCAGTCGCTCTGATGGGGATGTAACAAGCGTATCGCAAAAAATGATTGCCTTGGAGCTTGTTAGAATAACCCAGCAGATGAAAGGCTTGGATCACTGCTTAACGATGATGGATGCCTATCAGATTGAGACAAACCAAGGTAAGGATGGCTCAGGCGAATCTCTGTCTGACCAAGAGCGGGCTTGGGAAAATCTTATTTTAGGTTTTGTGGTAGCGACTGGAGCGGCTTCTCAGCTGCTTCAAGAGAAGGGTAAGGGGTTGCGAACAAGTAGACCTTTACTGGAAGAGGCAAAAGAAAAGATTAGCGAGCGCTTTCTTAATACGTTTTCTTACGGAAATGGCCATGTGGGTAAAGTGAGTGTTAATGCAGCTGAACTGTTGAACCCAACGGATGACGATGCAAAATCGGCCCGCTTGGCGTTGAAACGAATTCTCTTCAAACAAAATCCGAGCGCTCAAATTAAAGGTGCCAATCGAGTTCTGGCCGATTCTTTGGTGTTTGTGCTACCTGGGCTAGAAAATAATGATATATTGACCATGTTTGAGCGTTTTGAAATTCCAAATCGCAGTGACCTTACTAAAGTTCAGTCTGGGAGGTTACCTGGATCGGGTGGTTATGTGCGTAAGAGGGGTTGGTTTGACAAACGTGTAGATAAAAGTGATGGGGAGTATCGTTTCTCTCATGGGAGTATATTACCTTGGAGGCGCCCTGCGGTAGCGGATGCTCTGATCAATAGGCTTAACCCGGCACAACCTCCGACGCCGGCTCTGTTGGTGAATTAGAAGTCCCTTGTCATCGTATTGCCCATCACGATAGCCTAAACTGTTTTTTAGTGCTTTCGCGATGGGTATATTTGGCTTTATATATTTGGCTTTATATGTTTGCTCTTCGGCTGTCATCTTGTATCGCTTCTTGTATCGTTAAGAGCGTCATGAGCCTATTCTGTAGCCTTACAATTCAACGAAAACATTAACGAATGCATTGGTGTCCCAGGTTTCACCTCTGCCTTGATGTCTTGCGATAGATCCAGTTAATGGGTTGCCGTCATCCAAATCTGCGTCCAGTCTTTTGGCCATTTCACCCGATACACCGTACATAAGAAGTTTGTGTGCAGTTTTTCCGTTAGCCCAAGCCCCTGTTGCTATCGAATTATAAGTGCCACCTACGGGTGTAGCTGTTTCAACATTAAGTCGGGAAGGGTCACCTTTGAGTAACCCCGCGAGAATTAGGTGTTGAATGGCACGGCCTGACTCATAACGAACGTTGGTGTTACCACCACCTCCTATTATCCCGTCCCCACCTCCTGATGTAACGGTTACCCCTGCAGGTGCGTCAAGTCGATCTTCGGCGTATTTATAATCACCGGGTAGACCGCCGTATGTTGCTTCGAATGTAAAAAAAGCAGTGCGATAAGCCTCAATCTCGCTCACCCAACTGTTGTATTTGGCGTTCTTGACCAATGTCTGGCCTTTCATTACGCCGCCAAGCAATAAGGCGATGATGACCAATACAATGGAAATTTCAATAAGCGTGAATCCGGTCTGTTTTTGCTGTGAGGCTTTGTTTAGTCTTAAAGTATTCATAATGTTACCACCTGATATTGTGTTGCGTTGCACGTTCTATTTTGTACTCTCTATATTTGTACTGTCTCTTTTTGGTTGCTGTTTAACCTGTATCTTGGTGTTCATCTTCTACTGACTGCGAACCTGATCTTACGTCTAAAGTAATGCATGAAGGGTGACAAGGGTTTATG
>JAYPBG010000174.1:7168-7432 GCA_038124075.1 Gammaproteobacteria bacterium | reverse complement strand
CTGTTAGGGTTTAAGAACTGCTATCTTTTCGGGACAGATTTAGGCTTCTCAAACCCCCACCATCACCATGCCAAAAATTCGCTGCATTATGATGAAACAGCGCATGAAGTGATTCGATCAGCCGTCAATTTCGAGAAACTCCCCTTAATCAATCAAAAAGCGGTTGATGGTCGCACAATTCAAACCGGCACATACTATTTTCTAGCCTAGAGCGCTTTAGAAACCTTCCTGAAAAAATTACCCGCACATCGTAACGTATACAAC
>JAYPBG010000174.1:0-7111 GCA_038124075.1 Gammaproteobacteria bacterium | reverse complement strand
TTGACTCACACATTAAAGCCCAGAATGAAGCTCACGATAAAGAGACAATGAGCCATCTTCACGCCTTCAATGCAGTAGACAGTGCCGATAGCAAAGCCTTAAAAGAGACAGTTCTCCATCACATCACGCAATCATGTCCACGGCTCGACGTTGACCGAACTGAACTGCAGGCGCAAGCAAACCGTTTAGTATCTGACTTAGAGATGATAACCCAGTGGATGCACGCTCAATTGAGTGACCCCATACCGTCAGATCTGAACGCCTTCACTGATACCGCTCGCTCGCTCATCAACGCACTGGACAAAAACGAGCAGGGTTTTAACGCCATGGCCGTCCGCTTAGTACGCAACAGTGTCTGGCTCTTAATCTACGACGCATTCAGCCACCTCTTCTCTATGCAGCCTGAGCAACGTCCAGACTTTCAAAAAAGCTGGGCACATGAGGTCAAAGCCTTTTTCGTCCATCTACCGGCTCACGCTCAGCGTATGTTCAATGATGTATTGAGCGAAACAGCAACGGAAGCGACACTGCGATCCATCACTCAAACAGAGTGGGAAACGCCCTCTTCGCCTCTCCAATAACACCTCCAATAGAGCCTACCTTTTAAGCTCCCTATAGCTCTCCCGTAAACCCTTATTATCCGGCTCTAGCAACAAGGCACGTTCAATCACATTAATCGCCTGCTCATATTCACCCATCTCATGGTAGATATAGGCCAAATTATTCAGTACAGGGGTAAAACCTGGTGCTAAGCTAAGGGCCGTGTGATAGTGATCATGAGCGCGCTTCCACTGCTGTTTTTGGTGAGCAAGAAAACCCGCACCAAAGTGGAGCAACACCGATTTTGGGTGTTCACGTATCGCATGCTTATACGCTGTTTCTGCCAGCGACACGTGCCCAACTTCAACCATACCTTCAAGCGCAGCCACCATCGAAGGGGCGGCTAACTGTGCCGGTAGACGCTGTGCAGGGAGCGGGACCATCGCCCAATAATCCGCTTTCTCCCATGTAGAGAGAAAGAGCGACTCAGGCACTCGATAAACGCGTCGATTGCCCGATGTTAAGACCACCGTATTCGCCGCCTCGTCAAAGCCCACAACAATGGAGTAATGCCACTTTGGCCAGAAGCTAACGCGTAAATTTTGCAAAACGACCACGGGCTGCCCTCGCTTGATATTGGCTTTTAGACGCGATAACTCCGCCTGTGCAGAGCGCACCGACGAGCGCGGCGAGAGAGGGTATGGAATAAGCTGATGCTGCCGAGCAACCGCACGCATCTCTACGGTATAACTTCCTTTTCTTTTCGGTAGATAGAGCGAGTCGGCAATCTGGTCGGGATGAATAGGCTCATGGTAATGGCTGATCAACATAGCCATAACGGCTGGCCCACAGTGATAACGTGTTTGGGGATAAAAAGGGAGGTCAACAAGCAGCACTGACTCATGCTGTTCCGTCGGTTCTGCCTGCTCTTGGGGAGACGATAACAGGGGTAAAGAGTGATGCGCGCAGCCTGCAACAAACAGGTTCATCCACAGAGTAAGCAACAGGCAACACGACGTTTGGCGGCACATAAATAGCTCTGTCTGCTTACTCTATTATCTATCTTATTGTCTATCGACCCTAATTGACCCTATCGATCAACGCACTTTACAAACGTAAAAAGATCGGTTGCGCAGAGGGCATCGGTGATAACAAAAATGACGAATAAAAATGCAAGCAGGCCTGCAGCACTCCCGCCCGCCGGAATCTCACTCCACTCGTCTGCGATTTGAGCAAGCTCAGTCGCCGTCATATGAGCAACACGCTCTGAGACCATAGACTCCGTCACCCCCATCTCAAGCAGATGCTGCTTCACCACCTCTTGATCTAAAATAGTACGCACCTCTTGACGCAGCACCTCATCTTTGACAAGGGTTTGGGTACCCATGACTGCAGCCTGAACGGTTGTCGTATACAGCGTCATAGAGAGAAAGAGTGAGATAAACAGCGTTGAGAGTGCTCGCAAACAGTGACGCAGTGATTTTAGCATTAGAAGAGCTCCTTTAAGTCGGTCTAAATACATAAGTAATGTGTAATGTGTAAATGAATGGGTAGATGGGTGGCGGTAAGAAAACTCGGGGCCATTGAGCATTAAGATAAGAAGAGTATACGTTGAAAAACCGATTTATTCTACTTTTTATACACCGTACAGCGGTTCCGCCCCCCCTCTTTTGACTGATACAGCGCCCTATCAGCCATAGATAACAAGGTTTCATGACTGTCTATTCCTTTAACACATTCAGCCACCCCCTGACTGACCGTAAAACGGATCTCTTTGCCATCATACTCCACCACAGCCTCTTCCACCTGCTGGCGAAGCCGATCCGCAACAGCCAGTGCGCCCTCCAAATCGGTCTCTGGCAACACAATACCAAACTCCTCACCCCCATAACGGCCTGCAATGTCATTTTCTCTCAATAAAGAGGTGACGATCTGCGCCACTTTTTTCAACACCTCATCACCACCAAGATGGCCAAAATTATCATTGATCTTCTTAAAAAAATCTAAATCAAACATCATCAACGACATATGCCCACCATAACGGTGGATACGCGCGACCTCTTCCGAAAGCCTTTTCTCCCAGTGCGCACGGTTATAGAGCTGAGTTAAACCATCCATCTGGCTCATGACTTTTAGACGCTGCATCGCATGATCGTGTGCTTTTTTATAAACACACACATCGGTACTGTCATAGAGTATCACAACGACACGGGTCACCTCTCCTGCATCACTCTTAATCGGCAGCAAAGTGAAATCTTGATGCATAAACTCTACACCGCCTGTCACGGGTCGATTATGCGGAAATTTAAAGAGAAATGCACGCTGCTCCCAAGAGATGAACGCCATATTTTTTAACATAAATACAGACTCCACCTTCTTTTATTATGGCCAACAACCTCATCAGACTTTTTACCACTGTGGGTCACCATAAATTTATTCCACAGCTTGACCTCTAAAGCGCTGTCAATCACAAAAATACCGACATCCACCCGATCCACAATAAATCGAAGCAGTTCAGCATTGCATTGAAGACTCTCTAAAGAGGGTTGTCCATCGGATACAGTTGACATAACAGCAATAAACCGCCCTTATTTTTATTTTAGTCTAAATCATCCAGCAAAGTGTCAAGCGCACTTTTTACCACCTCGATGGCATCACCCGGCATTAATAGCAGCAGACTGCACTTAAAGTCACGATCCTCCAGCGTATAATTGATCTCAACGAGCAGCGCTTGCAACCAAGCGAGCTCCTCAGCAGGAATCAAGTCACGTAAATTCACCTGGTGACCCAATATGGAGGGCGCCGAAAATGAGAGTTCGGTCTCCATCTGCTCTGCAACACCGGTCAGACAGGCACCATTCAAAATATTGGTGATGTCCAGTAACAGCTCTTTTTCACCTGATTCATTAATCTCTTGATCATACGCCAACAGCTCAGCCAACTCCACAAAAGAGGTCTGACTGAAAACGACGATCGCTTCACCGCGTAGACCTTGACCATCCTCCGAAGAGTAGAAGCCCTGCCGTACCGCAGAGACCTGATCAATAGAGCCAACCATGCTCTCCAGCGTACCCATCAGCGTATTGGCTTCAACCAATTTAATACGCGGTACCGAGAGATGTATAAATACTTCCAGAAAGCGCGCCAGTGAGTCACCTGCCTGGCCCATTGCAACATTCACAATCTCTTGCAAACAGTCACGCTGATCTTCGCTTATGCTCACACTCTGGTTCATAACAATCCGTATTTTTTTAGTACTTCTTCAAGTTTTTGTGTATCAATCGGTTTTTTTATAAAATCGAGCGCACCGAGCCCCATAACCCGCTCTCGCGCCTCTGGCTGAATATCCGCTGAGATAACAATAATAATAACCTTATGCTTCTCTTCTTTGACCTTTTCAAGCACACCATACCCATCCAACTCCGGCATGGTCAGATCCAAAAACACCATTTCAGTTTTTTTTTCTCTGATGGCCTCAATGCCCTCAACGCCATTTTTTGCAAACGTGATATCAACTTCCCAATGCTCAGGAAGCGAGCGCTTAACCTGCTTGCGCGCCATGGCTGAATCATCACAAATGAGTAATGGAATGGTCATAGTTATCCGCTTCTTATCCTTCTCAACCGTTGTACTGTTATTTTGATCATTTTATCTAAACTTACAACACTGCCTCCTATGAGTATAGACTGAGTTCAAAAGGTGTGAAGTACTCATCAACAACACACCTTTAGATCTTTTCAGACCCTCCAACATTGCTAGCCTTTTGACTTCTTCTCCTCGGCAATCTTCTTCTTCCAGATCGCAGGCGCAGTGTGGTGAACCGACTCCCCCTTACTATCAACCGCGACGGTCACAGGCATATCCTCCACCTCAAACTCATAGATCGCCTCCATGCCAAGCTCTGCAAAGGCGACCACCCGTGACTTTTTAATCGCTTTAGAGACCAGGTAGGCTGCCCCTCCAACCGCCATAAGATAGACCGCTTCATGCCCCTTTATCGCCTCAATGGCTTCTGGGCCTCGCTCTGCTTTTCCTATCATGCCAAGCAGACCGGTCTTCTCAAGCATGGTATGGGTAAACTTATCCATGCGTGTTGCCGTGGTTGGGCCTGCTGGTCCAACCACCTCATCACCGACAGGGTCAACCGGCCCGACGTAATAGATAAACTTATTAGTAAAATCAACCCCTTCAGGCAGCCCTTCGCCAGAGGCAAACAGATCCACCATACGCTTATGCGCCGCATCACGCCCCGTCAAAATAGTACCTGACAGCAGCAGCGTTTCACCCGGCTGCCACGACTTCACCTCTTCTTGCGTCACACCGTTGAGATCCACACGACGTGCTTTAGCGCCCGCATCCCAACTGATCTCGGGCCAATCTTCTAACTTAGGCGGCGTCAACGAAGCAGGCCCTGTGCCATCTAGCGTAAAATGCGCATGCCGTGTCGCGGCACAATTGGGAATCATGGCAACGGGAAGGGAAGCCGCATGGGTCGGATGATCTTTAATTTTGATGTCCACCACGGTGGTTAAACCGCCCAACCCTTGCGCCCCTATGCCCAATGCATTGACCTTTTCATACAGCTCCAGCCGCAACTCTTCAACACGGTTTTCGGCGCCTTTTGCGATAAGCGCTTGTATATCAACCGGGTCCATCAGAGACTCTTTTGCCAACAGCATCGCTTTTTCAGCCGTTCCACCGATGCCTATGCCCAGCATACCCGGTGGGCACCACCCTGCCCCCATGGTCGGCACCGTTTTTAACACCCAATCGACCACGCTGTCACTCGGGTTGAGCATGGCGAACTTGGCTTTGTTCTCAGAGCCACCGCCTTTGGCCGCCACCGTCACATCAACCCGATTGCCCGGGACCATCTGATAGTGGATGGTGGCCGGCGTATTATCGCGGGTATTCTTTCGTGCACCGGCAGGGTCCGACACAATCGAGGCACGCAGCACATTATCAGGGTGAAGATAGGCGCGCCGCACCCCTTCGTTGATCATCTCGTCAATGCTTAAGCGGCCTGACCAGCGCACCTGCATGCCGATCTTAATAAAAATGGTCACAATGCCCGTATCTTGGCATATGGGTCGATGCCCCATTGCGCACATCCGTGAGTTTATTAAAATCTGCGCCATGGCATCCTTCGCAGGCTCTGACGCCTCTTTTTCATAGGCCGCATGAATCGCTTCAATAAAGTCGGTAGGGTGGTAATATGAGATGTACTGCAGGGCATCGGCAACACTCTCAATAAGGTCACTCTCATTGATGGTAATGGGCTCAGAAGCCATCTCGTTTATCTCGTCACTGTTTTGGGTCGTATTACTCATTGAACAATCATCCTCACTCTCATGTTACCTATCACTATTAGCCCATATTAACGTCATTTAGCTTCATTTAGCTTCATTTAGCTTCGTAATAGCCTGATGGGGCCTATAGCCCGATGGCGACCAATCTAACCAATGGTTACGCTGGATTCAAATAGTTTTTGGCCTCACCCTCACAAGACGCATCAGAAACCGTGGAAAAGAGATCAAAAAGAGAGATCGCTAAGCCACTCTCCTGCGCCTGATTGACCGCATCAATCCGTGCTCTAACAGCCTGGTACCAAGGCGCCTGTATCATACCCTCCCCCCCTACCGGGTGATGATAAGATTTTGAATAGTCTGTACAGTAACCCCCCATTTTTAACAAGCTCAACAGCGATACCTGATGCAGATCCTGAGAAAGCAGGTAAGCACCTTGGTCGGTGCGCTCAATCAGCTGCCCCTCTTTAAACATGCGCAGCGTCTTCTGCCATGTCTCTGGGCAGAGGCGTGGCAGCGCCTCCAGCAGCCTCTGCTCACTCACCACCTCGCCCCTTTTTTGTGCCAGCCAAAAGAAGTGCAAGACGGCCAACAGCGCCCACATAGGGTCCATGATCTGTGCGCTGCCTCGATAGACCACCAGTGCACGCGTCACCACCGCACCCAGAAGCAGAATAATCCATGAAAGGTAGAGCCAGAGCAGAAACAGAGGGAGCGCCGCAAAAGCCCCATAGACCAGCTGATAGCTGCCAAAATTAGCAACGAACAAAGTAAAGCCACGCTTTGCCACTTCAAAAGCGACCGCCGCAATCAATCCACCATAGATACTTTGCCGGATCGGCACACTGCAATTGGGCACAACCAGATAAACCAGCGTGAACGCAAGCCAGCTTAAAAGAAAAGGAATGATCGACAGACCCACTTTCTGCACCCCTAGCAGAGCAACGGCATCGGTCACCACCTTGAGTGATGCCAAATAGGAGGTGATCCCCAATCCCAGGCCAACCAAAATGGGCCCTAAGCTGAGCACCGCCCAGTAGCGCATAAAACCGATCACCCCTTTCCTCGGCTCCGGGACGCGCCAAATGAAGTTAAAACTCTTCTCAATCCGTTTCATCATCATAATGGCCGTAATAAAGAGAAAGATGACCCCAAAATTAGTAAAACGGCTGGCCTGCTCTGAAAACTCTTTCAAGTATCCTTGAATCTCCACACAACAGGTGGGCACAAAATGATGAAACATGAGATACTGCAAATGATACCCA
>JAYPBG010000173.1:6569-7526 GCA_038124075.1 Gammaproteobacteria bacterium | reverse complement strand
GCTCTGCATTGAGCGCCTTGAACAGTGCGACAGACGGTGTCTTCTTCAGCTACAACGGTACGCACTTTGAAGAGAATGTCAGCAGCCATGCCGATTTGACCGATGATCTGTTCAGCGGTGTAACGGTTAGACTTGATCAAGGTAATGAGGCGGTCACCTTCTCAGTGATCTCTCACAATAAGAGTCAGGGCAGCTACACAATGACACCTAACGTATTGGATGATAATACGCAAGGCAGTGCATCGGCAACCAACCTCTCAACGGGTGATCTGGTGGCTGTCTTTGATGCAACCTCTGAAGGGCCCACGCATATTCTGCGTGTGATCCAGCATCGTGCAGAGAACGATCCGCGTCGTAATGAGTCTGTCCGACTCCAGATCGTGAATATGTTCGCGGCCGGTGAAGGTGCGGGTGATTCGATCCTCTGCTTTGAGGATTGCTCCAGTGATCTGCCTGTCTTGAAAGATTCCTCAGGCACTGTGATCGGTGCTGTGGCCGATACGGATCATGACGGTGTTGTCTCGCTCTTCGACTTGAATGATACCGATGCCGGTGTTGGCGCGGGTGATAACATCAACGTCATGCCAGGTAAAGGCGATCCAGGTACAGGCGGTCATCATCATGGTGGTATGGGTGGCTTTATGCTGTTCACCAGTGATGGGGTTGATGGCACCGACAGTCAGTTCTTGGTTGAAGCCTACGATCGATTCCCAGGTGAGATTGATACCGTGACCGTTGCGTTAACGCAGTTGGCGGATTGGGAAGATCCCACCAGTACGGATACGGCGCTGGTTGGCAGTGAGTCGGCTCAGAAAACACTCTTCACCTGTACACAACCCACTGAGAGCGATGACGGTTACTATGTACCGCCCAGCTGCAGTGAAGGTGACCTGAATGTCGAAGGCAGCACAGCGATCACGGTTGATGAAGCCTTCTTGGATGATCACGGTGTGGGCT
>JAYPBG010000173.1:5280-6559 GCA_038124075.1 Gammaproteobacteria bacterium | reverse complement strand
TAGCGGGTGAGCGTGTCGGTATCCACTGGACCATGAGCTTTAGATTCCTAGGTTACTGTCCACAAGGTGAAACCTGCTTACCACCACCGCCGATCAACGGTTACTTTGAAGTGAAGGTCCCTGCGACGCCACCTTCTGTTCACCATGACTTGACGGTGACGGCCAACGGTGAAGAGTCTGGGCTGAAAAATGAGTTGACCAGCATTGATGCCGATCGACAGTTCACGGTATCAGGTGAGCGTCTCAGCGGTGCCCAGTTCTACCAGCTTGAGGTTTACTGCCCAGAAAATCCAGTGGCAGGGCTCTGGCCTGAGTGGTTCCATCAGTTCTACGATCACCGAGATGAGTTTGGTAATGTCTCTGCGCCGCGCATTGAAGTGCATGCACCGCACTTAGGGGGTAACCGACAGTGTGATATTCGTATGGAAGCGGAGATGTTCGATTCAGTGGGTGAGTTTATCGGTATCGCTATGTTTGAGAAAGAGGGTGTCACCTTCTCCGGCAACGGCGGTGGCGGTATGCATCATGAGCTGAAGCTGGGCGCCGGTGGTGTGGCCTGTTATGTCGATGGCATGGTGCGCTTAGATGATGAGTGTACGGCTGAAGGCGAAAGCACGCCAACGACGCTCTTTACCATTGCGTCTGAAGGTGCGTTTGCAAACGGTGAAGTGAATCTGACCCTATCGGACAGCGTCGCTTATGCGGAGAAGTTCGGTAACTTTATGGATCTCACGCCGCCAGAGGGGCTGAAGCTGCCAGAATCGGGTACGGTCACCATCTCGACCGATGCATCGCTGGAGAGCTTTAAGCCGCACTGTTCTCAGAGAACGCATCAGCCTTCAGGCAATGTGCAAAGCACCTGCCCTCCAGAGATGGTGCTTACAACGCTGTTCAACTATGACGCAGAGAGCGGTCTCTTCGCACTGGATGATGCAGCGGTGACGGCAGGCTTCTCGCTGGCGTCGCGTGATGAAGGCTACTTCAGTGTTGAAGGCAATGCGGTCACCATTGAGATGGATGGCTGGTATCCACTGCTGCTGCGTAATGGAGAAGGCGCTGATGTGCTGGAGGTTGAGGTGAGCTCATGGTTTGACGGACAATTTAACCGTCAAGTGCGTGAAGTGCGCATCTTTAGCCACGGTGACGGTGCTGTCTATGAGAGCGGTGAGAGTGAGTCGAGCGATCTGGCGGTCTCGGGCGGTAGCTTCCTATTCTTAGAGGCGATGCTGGATGACGGTAATGGAGGCACGGTCTCGCAAGGCTTTGATATCCCAATCCA
>JAYPBG010000173.1:2709-5270 GCA_038124075.1 Gammaproteobacteria bacterium | reverse complement strand
CCACTTCGTCGGTGAGCAGGCGGTACGTTTCGATGCATGGCCGGTCGCACCCAGAATGTCGCTGGATCAAGACGGTGGTTTTGATCTGAACGGAGATGGAACAACCGATATCACGGTGACGGTTGATGAAGAGACGGGTACGCTCTACACCTTAACCTTTGTCGGTGGCGACAATGTTCAAGAGGTGAACCGTTTTGGTGGTGCAAGCGGTGATGTACCGCTGAACCAAAACAATATGGGTGACTTCACCTTTGACATCGACTCTGAGAGCCATCAATGGTATGAGTTCCGCTTAAGAATTGGTGACTATGACTGGTTCTTCTTTGGCGTGGATGCCAAAGGCGGAGTACCGGATGTCGAGTTCTGGCAGGAGTATATGGACTTCCATGACGGTGGTTTTGCAGGTGGACCGGGTGGTGATGACTACTATTCGGGACCACAAGATTCAGACGGTGACGGTGTACCGGATGAGTATGATGATCTCCCATTTGATCCAACCGGTTCGGTCGATACAGACGGTGACTTTGTTGCAGATGCTGTGGATACCTGCCCGCTGGTTGCCAATGGGGATGATCAGACCGACAGCCAGTGTGTGCTGGAGAGTCAAGACTTGGACGGCCTCTATTTGACCTCTTTGAGTGTCAACGATGTGACGGTTGCAACCGAGCTGCCTGAGGGTGTGGATGCTCAGATGGCGTGTGAAGAGTTTACCAAGCTTGATGGTGCGACTCTGACTCAGGTCGAAGAGTATGAGCAGCGCAACGCGGCGATCTTCATGTACTCAGAAAATGAAGAGGGCGGTGAAGGCGATCAGCTGGTCGGTGGACTTGAGTCTGGCGGTGCCTTTACTGATATGACGCAAGAGCATGTTGAGTTCGACTCAGAGGCGCCTTTTGGTTTCTACTTCGAGCAGGTTCGTAACGGCTCAATTGATGCTAACGGTGATCTTACCGGTACCATGCAGTTGGTCATGGGCGCCTTAATTGAGGAGGGTGTTTCTGCCTCAACCTCGCCAACCGGTGAGCCGGAGCCCACGGGTGAAGTCAGTGGTGAAGAAGGCAGCGTACCGACGGCCAGTGTAACCTCTGAAACCACCTTTGAAACCACTTCTGAAGAGGCGCCTACGGTAACGCGTATGCCTATGTGCACCTTAACGGCAACGATCAGTGGTACCCGCTCATCGGCGATCGACTTATCTACGGTGATGGCCTCTGAAGGGGGTGTCAATATCCTCGAATCAGATGTTGAATTTGGTTATGAAACATATATAGACCTTGTTCGTGAAGCCATTACTGAAATAGACGTGGAGGGTGTAACGTCAATCACCGAGACTGAGTTCTTCTATGCACAGGCGGCCGAAGGTGAGGATCCATGGGTCCAAGAGACGGAAGGCGAAGGTGAAGAGGAAGAGGTGGATAGCATGCTGATGTTGGGCGAGACAGGCTTTGAGATGGTTCTGGATGAGTTGGTCTTTGCCTTAGATGGCACCTCATTGACCGCCACGCTCTCGGCGAACGGCATAGACTATCAGGCCTTTGTTGCTTCGGCGCATGGTTGGGATGTTGAAGGTAAGGCGCTGTCAGACCTTCTGCCTCCCTATTGGGATGAGGTCCTGGTGGAGACAGAGAGTGAGAGTGGGCCTCTCTTCTCAGCGGGCGCCAGGATGATGGCGTTGCAGATCACTCCGTCAATGGACAGCTACTCGATCTACTGTGATGATGACTATCTGATGAACAGTGGTTTAACCTGTCTGAATATGGCGCATACTGGTTGGGATGTGAATACTCAGAAAGAGCGTAAAGCGGCATCGCTGGATGATATCGTCAACGACATGAGCACAATGTCTTCGTTTGAAGTGCCGACGCAGACATCGCTTGCCCACTCCCATAACGGTGAGCTGGTGGGTGAGTTCTATGCGGATGCATCGATAGCCAGTGGAACGGCCACGGAGCTTGTTGTGAAATACTTCCAGCGCGCTTACGATGGCTCGTTCAGAGATCTGGGTGAAGGTACGTTTGAGATCGTTGATCATGCCTCAGGTGAACAGCTGTTGACCTTTGCGATCCCTGAGCAGGTCGCAGGCCCATTTGATCTGCATGAGGATGAGTTAATGCAGTTCTTCGTGGTCTACCCTGTTGCCTATGTTGAGCCGACGTCAACAAGCACTGAGGAAAATGACTTCTTTGGTCCAGCGGAGAACAGCTTACCGACCTTTACCGACGGTGAAGAGCTGGTTCGACATGGACACTTCTCCAAAGCGGGTGAAGGCACCTTTGAACTCACGTCCGTCTATAACGGCACGGCATGGGATGATGTGGCCGCGAATACGGATGAGACGGTCGACCTCCATCAAGTCGCTATGTCCACGGGAGGTGACGATATGATGGGTGGTGACGGTTCAATGGGTGGTGATCCAATGGGAGAAGAACCTATGGGTGAAGAGCCAATGGGTGAAGAGCCTATGGGTGAAGAACCAATGGGTGAAGAACCAATGGGTGAAGAGCCTATGGGTGAAGAGCCTATGGGTGAAGAGCCTATGGGTGAAGAGCCTATGGGTGAAG
>JAYPBG010000173.1:0-2609 GCA_038124075.1 Gammaproteobacteria bacterium | reverse complement strand
AGCCTATGGTTGAAGAGCCTATGGTTGAAGAGCCAATGAGTGAAGAACCAATGGGTGAAGAACCAATGGGTGAAGAACCAATGGGTGAAGAACCAATGGGTGAAGAGCCTATGGGTGAGGAGCCAATAATATAAAAATAAAATAAAAATAATAGAATAAAAAACTGCAGTACTTTAAAAAAACCGCCATAGTATTCTATTGGCGGTTTTTTATATCTATAGGCGCATTACCGTACGTAATTTAAATCGTTAAAAGAGATCGATCAAATGAACCATACTGAAGCGCAAGAAGCCATTCTCTTTTTTGGACGTGGTGCACGCATTGTGAAGCAGATGATGTACATGGAATTTGAAGCGGTATTAGATAATGTTGTAGGTTTAGAGGATTTTGCCGATCAAACCGTGCGGGCTGTCTACATAGAAGTAAACGGTTATCTTGAAATTGAGGCCTGCGTTGCTTTTACTGTATCGTTTGATTCAGAAGGGCATGCTGATCCAAACTGGAATGTACCGCTACGGCGTATGGCCTATCAGAGTACAAAATCGATACTCTATCGAGAAAGCAACATAAGAGTGTTTACCAAAAGTCAAAATAGCCAAGCCAGTTATAACAACTATCTTTGGGACTTCGAAGCGCTATGCAGTCCAAGTGCGCTGTTGGAAGCGCTCTACTTAGCGCTGGAATTAAATACCCTAGGCTTAATAGGCGAACGGCGCGAACAGGCACGCCCGACTCAAGCCACTGCTGCTTCGGCGCAGCCACTCATAGAGCCTCCCACTGTGACGCAGCAGCCTTCAGAAACATCGGCAGCCAATGAGAAGTATTCAAAAGAGTTCAGTGAGTATAAACTTCAGAATGAACGTTTAATCAATGAACTTCAACTGCAGATTGAGCGCTTAAAAGGTAAACTTAAATCAACCCTGGTAGAGAATAAAGCGTTGAAGAATCATTCGAAAGAACAAGGTGAAGCGCTTCATAGGCTGCGCAATATCATTGAAGATAAACTGCCACGAATGAAAAAAAACAATCAGAAGGTGCTGCAAGAACTTAAAGCGCGCCACGCAGATGAGCAAACTGAATGGTTGGAAAAACAGGCTAAAACGCTCTCAGAAAAAGAGGATGCGGTGCAAAACTTAACAGAGGAGCTCTGCACGCTTCGGCGAGATAAAATGCGCCTAATGATGAACGGTACCGATAACTTCTTAGAAAAAATAGCAGAATCAGGATTAAAAATGGTCGCCTTTCAACCCGGTGCAGGACATTTAACCATTTCACTGGATGAACTCAATGATTACATTAACGATCCCTATGCCTATGTGGCAAAAAAATGCGGCGTGACAACAGAGACGTACAGTGACTGGCGAGAACATATTAAAAACCCAGTGTGCCGATTCCTCGTGAAGGGTGAACCATGTTGCGGTGCTCGGATTACTCCGGTCAGTGACCCGAAGCAGTATCAACCAGGTGTCAGTGACCGTTGCCTTAAGCACCGCTCTGCGGTATCCGTCGCTCGTATGCAGCAACAAGCGCAAGGTGATTCCTCAAACCCACCAAACCCACCTACCGATCCTAAAGCCTTGAACGGTTAGGAGTCAGCAGGTGGCCATAGTTGTACTATTTTTTATTTTTCGACATTGCATGAGCAATGATAGACTGAAGATCTGGATGATAGTTTGCATCAGCATATTTATGTATATTTTTAGTCTTAACGTACATTTCAGCTACCCTCTTCTTTATAGCACTTGCAATGCTGTCGTCAAAGCTGGAATCCCTATAAAAGGGGTGTTCATTTTTGACAAAGTAATAAATATTGTCTAGCTCAACAATTGTGCTGCCTTTATTGTTGATTTTATTTATCAAAGGCTCCTGTATCTGTGAAAAGTTCTTTCTAAGAACACCTTTTTCAATAGGTATAGGTGTATTAGGTATATTGTTATCAAGGGTGATGCTATTAGAACCATCAGAGCGCCATAGCTTCATCACTTCTTTTAAAGAGGCACGTTCACAAAAATGAGCAATAGCCATTGATTTGACTTCTGGAGTGAACAAGTTATTTGGCTTAACAAAAGAGAGCATTTTAACGAGGAAGTCGTTATTGTTATTGATCTTATTATTTAATCTCTTTATGAGGTCACAGCCGGCATTGGTGCGTAAATCAGCAGGAATAGAACTGCTTGATTCGGTGGCAAAAGCTCGTAATCGGTCAATATTATAAGACCTATTTGCGATATATGAATTTATTTTATCAGATAACATAGATTGTGAATCCGTCTGATTAACACATCTATAAATATCTTTGAGGTCATTAATTGAACAGTATTGGTCGACTTTTTTCACCAAAATTTCTTGTATCTTTTGGGAGTTTGACTCAACAACACTTGTATCAATAGGTATAGGTTGTGTACCTATATTAAGGATAACAATATGATCAGAAGAGCTCAATAGACTTATCACTTGTTGTAAAGAGGCACGTTCACAAAAATGAGCAATAGCCATTGATTTGACTTTTTGAGTGAATAAGTTATTTGGCTTAACAAAAGAGAGCATTTCAGCTAGGAAGTCGTTATTGTTTTTGATTGTATTATTTAATCCCTTTATGAGCTTACAAC
>JAYPBG010000172.1:4220-7527 GCA_038124075.1 Gammaproteobacteria bacterium | reverse complement strand
GAACAGCATGAGCGCCTCTGGTTTAACCTCATGGGCTTCACCTTAAGACCTGGATTTGGTGACCCGTTGGATGAGTGGCGTTTAGAGCAGGTGTGGGCACTCTATCGCATCGGGCTTCAATTTGATCAAGCGTCGCAAATGTGGTCAGAGTGGTGGACCTTTTGGCGGCGTATTTCCGGTGGGTTGAGTGCCGAGCAGCAGACGTTGATTTTCAATGATGTAGCCAAGTACATAAACCCTGCTGTATCGCGTAACCGTAAAGTTGCTGCAGAGCTTAAAGGACGCAGTTATGAAGACATTGTGCGCTTGGTTGGGTCGCTTGAGAACTTGGCGGTGGATAAAAAGGTTGAAATGGGCCTCTGGCTTTTAAAGCGTTTAGAAAAGCCGAGCGAATCGGATGTCTGTTGGTGGGCTTTGGGGCGCCTGGGTGCGCGCGTACCTTTTTATGGCAGTGCGCACAGTGTGGTTGCTCCTGGTGTGGCTACTGCGTGGCTAGTGAAGGTATTGGATGCTGACTGGCTTAAAATACCCATGCTGCCCTTGGCAGCCACCCTGTTGGCTCGAAAGTCGGGTGATCGTGCCAGAGATGTTGATGATCATATTGCTCAGAGGGTCATAGCAAAGTTGGAAGAGCATAAATGCCCCCCTCACTGGGTCTCCATGGTCGCTGAAGGAGGGGAGGTAGAAGAGGGTGAAGAGAAGCGAATGTATGGGGATGCGTTACCTGCGGGTTTAAAACTTGTGGTAAATCACCCACCAACATAAACGAATCTTAATCTCATATGAGCGTGTAATTTAAAAACGAGGAGCAGTAGAGATGATGAAAAATGAGCGTATATATGAAGAAGCCGTAAAACGGGATGGTGAAGAAGGTCGTGATCACCGGCTCAGCCGCCGTTCGTTGGTTAAATTTGCAGCGGGCTCGTTGGCGGCGGGTTCGGTCGCGGGTTCGTTGAAAGCGGTTGCAGCCGCTGCGCCCGCTGAAGCGGGTGCTCCAGCCGCGGTTGATGTGGTGCCTACGTCAGGTTTGGAGGGCAGCCTCTATTATACAGAGAGTAACCCAGGGCGTTGGCACAAAAAAATAAAGGGACATCTTCCTGTATTGAGTGCTAAGAGAGATGAATCAGGCTTGACCGTTACAGTGGTGACCGCTCATGAGATGAAAGGGTTTGAGCACTATATCGTGAAGCATATCCTGCTCGATAAATATTATAATGTTTTGGGTGAAAAAATGTTCGATCCTACGAAGGAATTCACGCCGAAATCGGCCTTTGTGTTCTCTGGAGCAGCGTATAGCGGTACCCTGTATGCTGTCAGTGTTTGTAATAAGCATGACGCTTGGTTAAACAGTATTGAAGTGTAGGTGCTCATCTTAGGTTGAGTGAGTGTAAGGGGAGGAGCTGCTTGAGCACTTCGCCCCTTTTTTAGGGGGAGCTGTCTACGTAATGTTAGGTTTGATCTATACTTCACGCGTTTAAGTGATAGGTATAAAGCATGATAGTTTGAAGGAGTTGCACAAATGCATGACGATATAACCGTAGAGGGTGAGACAGACAGTACGTTGAAGGATCAGAAGGTGCATAATGATCGTGAGCGGATGGATGTCGAGGCAGGTGATCAAGCAAGCGATCAGGAAAACAGAGACGGATTTGCATACCGTACCATGGCGCAGATTAAAAATGGTCGATTAGTGAATCGAGACACGCGAGCCGATGAAACCCCTCGCCGGCGTAGGCGCTATCGTATACGAAAATATATTAACTGTACTACGCCCGCCTTTGGTGGTCTAGAAGGGCAAATGGTTAATGTCAGTGAAGTGGGCGTCATGTTGCGCAGTCGACAGGCGATTGAGATTGGAGAAAATGTAGAGCAAGCCGACAGCATACTGCTGACCGTATTGGTATCAGACCAGGGGCGTACCCTGGAGAGTAAAGTGAGGCTGGAGGCTGTGCCGGTTTGGTGTACACAAAAAGGCGAAGATGGATTTTATGAGATGGGGTTTGAGTGGTGCCGGTTATCGCTGCCTAAGCGCTTGATGATCAAGCATTGGCAGAGGTATTGCGCAGACCAGCTGTAGTGTGCGTTATTGCTGGAGCGATGCAGTGAGCCAGGTGTTGGCTCTGCTCACGGTAGTTCATCGGTGAAGGGACGGGTCGTGGCGCCTCTCTCTGAGTCGGTTCTCATGCAATGGCGTCTGTGCTTTAGGCTCTAAGGTGCGACGCTCTTGCTGGCGCCGTTCTAAAACAATACCTTGTAAGCCCTCCCGGTCGGCAAGCTGCTCGATGCGTGTTGCTAAGTCTGAGACGCTGCGGTTAAGTCGGTTGAAATCATGGCTGTTGGCTATGTTGCAGCGATTCAACAGTTTGTTGGCACCGTTTGAGCACTGGGCGTTTGCCTCCTGTAGGTATTTTCGAAAAGCGAGACTGGCTTTGGATAACAGAGGTTTGGGGGAGGGTATCTTCACGGTTTGATAATCCTTGCAGTCTATCTAGGTTGCACTTGACTGTGACGCGGTCTCTTCAAGTTTGCTTCGCAGTGTTGAGGAGTAGTAGCACGTAGGATGATAGCATGAAAAATAGGAATGCCAATAGAGTCAGTCAATTATCCTTCTTTCCGAAAACGTTGAATCTGTATTCTGCTATAATGATTGTATTTTAAACTATTGCGCAGGCCACCTGTAGTTTAGGGCTTAGGGCTATGCATAAAAAAGCCTCACTTGTTAGGCTCGGATGACATGCCTGTTCTTGGAGGATAGGTATTTTTATAACTCAGAGGTAGTAGGGTTTTTATGTCAGAGGGTGGTTCTGAGTCTACAGGCATAGAAAACAGGAAAAGCCGAGGCCACCCGAGGGCTAAGTGTGATTGGAAGGTGCGTGTCATTACTCCCCAAAAGAAGAGATTTATGGCGCGTGCGAAGAATATCTCAGTGGGGGGGGTTTTGGTCGAAATTCCAGAGAAGTTTTCTGTGGGTGAGCATCTCTATCTTGAAATACAGGCCTTTTTTTTAGGAAAACAGAAACTTATAAAGGTTGTCGGATCAGTCAAGTATGTGGTTTTCCAGTCAGGTAGTTTTAATTTGGGGCTTCAATTTGCCACAGATACCAAAGAATTTGCTGCTTTTTTAAAGGAGTATGTGCATAAGAAAACGGAGTAGCCTACCCTTGTTCATGGTTAAAATATGCTCAATATAACCCTACCTCTTGTCCCATTAAATCTAAGATGAATAACGAAAATAACAGTCTAAAGGCTTTTTAAACAAAAGCTTACAGCTATTTTCTGCTTGTCAGTACGGCAGTCAGTAGGATAG
>JAYPBG010000172.1:3819-4210 GCA_038124075.1 Gammaproteobacteria bacterium | reverse complement strand
CTGTAAACGCTTAGGTTTTATGCGCAGTTGTACGCAGTTTGAGAACTGTTGAGTCACAAAGAGTAGTTAACCATTCGATTTTCTTCTTTATACTAGTCACCAGTAAATGTTATTCAGTAGACAGCTGTGCGCCAGTGGCAAACTATGCCGTTGGCTGTAATAGATCCGATGTTTTAATCAGATGAGCGGGTCAAGTTAGCTGATCTACTTATGTTCACAAAGGCAGTTCACTAAGACAGTTGAATAAGACAGTTCACTAAGACACTCTGTTTTAACGCTCTGTTTTAAAGCACCTTTTTAAATCTTAAAATCTTTGAGACAACGTTTAAGGCAATGTTTAAGGCAATGTTTGAGGAGGAGTAAGCATGATCTACCAAGGTAAAGCCATTAC
>JAYPBG010000172.1:0-3809 GCA_038124075.1 Gammaproteobacteria bacterium | reverse complement strand
GCGTTGAGGGGATAGAGGGTGTAGCCGAATTACACTTAAACCTCGAAGGCGAATCGGTCAATAAGTTCAACAAACTGACTCTGGATGACCTAAAAGCAGCCGGTGAAAGCCTAAAAGCTGAAGAGGGCATAAAAGGTCTTATCGTAACCAGCGGTAAAGAGAGCTTTATTGTCGGTGCCGATATCACTGAGTTTACCTCAATTTTCAGTGCACCCGAAGAGGAGCTGGCTGGCTGGGCTGTAGAGGCCAATAAACTCTTCTGTACCATTGAAGACCTGCCGTACCCTACTGTGACGGCCATTAATGGTGTTGCTTTAGGGGGTGGTCTTGAAATGACGCTCTCCACCGATTTTAGAGTGATGTCCGAGAAGGCCCAAGTAGGGCTGCCCGAAGTAAAACTGGGTATCTTTCCTGGCTTTGGTGGCACAGTAAGAATGTCACGACTGATCGGTGTGGATAACGCTGTCGAGTGGATTGCTGGCGGTGGACAGCATAAAGCCGATAAAGCCATCGCAGATGGTGTGGTTGATGCGGTTGTGGCTCCAGAGGCTCTGCGCGCTTCAGCACTCTCTTTGGTTAAGCAGTGCATCGATGGAAAAATAGATTATCAAGCCAAGCGTGAGCCAAAGCTTCAGCCTCTGACGTTGCCACCGATGGAAAATATGATGTCTTTCCAAACCTGCATGGCTATGGTGGCGCAGAAGGCGGGTAAACACTATCCAGCACCGATTGCTGCGATTAAAGCGATACAGAAGCACAGCGGTATGAAACGTGATCAAGCGATTGAAGTTGAAGCGAAAGGCTTTGCTAAAATGGCGAAAACCGATGTGGCTCGTAACCTGGTTGGCCTCTTCTTAAACGATCAAGCGCTTAAAAAGACCGCATCTCAATATGAGAAACGTGCAAAAGAGGTTAAGCAGGCTGCCGTCTTGGGTGCCGGTATTATGGGTGGTGGCATCGCCTACCAATCAGCCTACAAAGGTACGCCCATCATTATGAAAGACATCAATGATCCTGCACTGGATCTGGGCATGTCAGAAGCGACCAAACTGTTGGCGAAGCGTGTTGATCGTAAAAAAATGAGCGCTGTTGAGATGGGGACCACCCTCTCTAGAATTCGCCCAACGCTCAACTACGGTGATTTCGGTGGTGTCAGCATCGTAATAGAAGCCGTTGTTGAAAACCCAAAGATCAAAAAAGCGGTATTGGCCGAGACAGAAGAGAATGTGACAGAAGGCACGATCATCGCCTCAAACACCTCAACCATCTCCATTACTGAGCTTGCGACGGCTTTGAAAAAGCCTGAGAACTTTGTCGGTATGCACTTCTTTAACCCCGTTCATCGCATGCCTTTGGTCGAAGTGATTCGAGGTGAGAAGTCATCAGAAGAGGCAGTTGCCACAACGGTTGCCCTGGCGAAGAAAATGGGCAAAACCCCAGTGGTTGTTAATGACTGCCCAGGTTTCCTTGTTAACCGTGTTCTATTTCCTTACTTTGGTGGTTTCAGCATGTTGCTGCGTGATGGTGCAGATTTCCAACAGGTTGATAAGATCATGGAGAAGAAATATGGCTGGCCTATGGGTCCTGCGTACTTATGTGATGTCGTCGGTATTGATACCTGTGTTCATGCTGCAAAAGTGATGGCTGAAGGTTTCCCTGAGCGCATGCAGCACGACTTCAAAGATGCGATTACCGTTATGTTTGAAGAGAATCGTTATGGTCAGAAAAATGATCTCGGTTTTTATAAGTATGAGCTTGATAAGAAAGGGCGTCAGAAGAAAGTCGTTGATGAGAAAACGTATGAGCTGATCAATGATGTAACGGCTGATCAGAAGGCATTTGAAGAGGAAGATATCATCAATCGTCTCATGATCCCCATGTGCCTTGAGACAGTACGCTGCTATGAAGAAGGCATCGTAGCGTCTGTTGCAGACGCTGATATGGCATTGATTATGGGCTTAGGCTTCCCTCCATTCCGAGGTGGTGTGTTCCGTTACATTGACAACATCGGTACAAAAGCTTTTGTTGAACTGTGTGATCAGTATAAAGAACTGGGTAGCGCTTATGAAGCGACCGACAAACTGCGAGAAATGGCCAAAACCAACGAAACTTTTTATAAATAGTCTTTTTATAAGCGGTCTTTTTATAAGCTGTTTTTTGAAAAGTCATATCTTATATGAAACGTATTCGTAAATAGTATTGGTACTGAATGAGCCACTTGAAGGAGATTTAGAGAGATGAGTTTAAATCCAAGAGATGCGGTCATCGTTGATGCCGTTCGTTCCCCAATGGGTAAGTCTAGAAATGGACAGTTTAGGCACGTACGTGCTGAAAAGATATCAGCGCTGCTGGTTGAAGCGCTGATAAAGCGAAACTCAAAGTTGGATCCTGCTGAGGTAGAAGATCTGATTTGGGGTTGTGTGAATCAGACAAAAGAGCAAGGCTTAAACATTGCTCGAAATGTTGGCATACTGGCGGGTCTACCGCGCACGGTTGCTGCACAAACGGTTAACCGCCTGTGTGGATCGTCGATGCAAGCACTGCATGCAGCGGCATACAGCATCGCCACCAACAATGGTGATGTGTTCATTATTGGTGGTGTTGAGCATATGGGTCATGTCGCCATGGATCATGGTGTTGATCTTAACCCTGAGATCTCCAAGCACGTTGCCAAAGCCTCTTATATGATGGGTCTCACAGCAGAGATGCTGGGCAAAATGCATGGGATTTCTCGGCAGCAACAAGATGAGTTTGCTTTGCGCTCACATGTTAAAGCGTGGGAAGCCACGTTAGAAGGTCGATGGAAAAATGAAGTTGTTGCAATAGAGGGCCATGATCAGGTAGGCAACAAAGTGTTGTGTGAAATTGATGAGGTTATTCGTCAAGATGCGACGATTGAGTCTCTGCAAGGTCTAAGACCGGTCTTTGATCCTAAGAATGGGACAGTCACCGCCGGCTCCTCTTCAGCACTTTCAGATGGGGCTTCAGCCATGCTGGTGATGTCGGCAGAGCGTGCTCAAGCCTTGGGTTTAACCATTCGAGCGAAGATTCGTGCAACGGCGGTTGCAGGCTGCGATGCTGCAATTATGGGGTATGGGCCGGTGCCGGCTACCAAGAAAGCATTAAAGCGTGCTGGCCTGAGTGTCGATGACATCGATTATGCAGAGCTGAACGAAGCCTTTGCAGCGCAGAGTTTACCTGTACTGAAAGATCTGAAGATGCTCGATAAGGTTGAAGATAAAGTGAACTTGAACGGTGGTGCTATCGCACTGGGTCATCCTCTAGGGTGCTCCGGTTCTCGAATCACCGGTACCTTATTGAATGTGCTTGAGGGCAAAGGCGGTACCATCGGCTTGGCAACCATGTGTATTGGTCTAGGTCAGGGTATTGCGACTGTGATCGAGCGGGTCTAATTGGCTGGCTGACAAAAAACCCGGAGGTGTGATTTATCTCCGGGTTTTTTTTTGCCATCGATTCAACCTTGAACATGCCCACTGTTGTGTATATATAATAACCTATAGCATCTTTGAGAGGGAGAGTGTATGCATCAGCGTATAACAGATTATTTTGATAAAGCCGTGGACTCTTTGTTGCAGTGGGAAGAGGGGGGGGTGCCGAAGAAGATGCGGTCCTATATATCGAATGCTGTGTCGAGGCGTATGAAGCCTGATGCCTTTGTTCTATCGGATTTGACCCAATATAAAACCATTGTTCGGTCAGATCTTATGTCGGTCCGCTATTACCCCCCACTTGTAGATGATACGATCGTCGTTAATGGCGAAACAATACCGGTTGAACAAGAGCAGAAA
>JAYPBG010000171.1:0-7560 GCA_038124075.1 Gammaproteobacteria bacterium | reverse complement strand
GTGTAGGTCTTGGTCTAGGTCGTTAAGCAGTGCTTTCAGGTAATCGGCTTCAGGCAGCGCTTCGGCCGATGTATGTGAGTTAAAATCACAGTAGGGGCACTTTTTAGCGCACCAGGGCGTATGGATATACAGGCTGGTGGGAATGGGTGAGCGCTCACTCATCATGCGTCAAGGCTTCGAGCTGCTTAATGAAGAGGGAGAGTGCCTGGCCACGGTGGCTGATCTGATTCTTCTCGTCTGGCGAAAGTTGAGCCGATGTTACGCCTAATTCAGGAATGAAAAAGAGTGGATCATAGCCAAAGCCGTTTTCCCCTTTTGCCTCTTTTACAATTTGGCCATGCCATGCAGCCTGGCAGATAATGGGGGCTGGATCTAAGGCATGACGAAGGTAAACGATAACGCAGTAAAAGTGTGCGCTGCATTGGGTTTCTTTATAGGGGCTCAGCTGTTCAAGCAGACGTGCATTGTTATCGGCATCGGTGGCACCTTCTCCAGCGTACCGGGCTGAATAGATGCCTGGAGCCCCATTAAGAAGGTCCACAGCCAGGCCGGAGTCGTCTGCAAGGGCGGGCAAGCCGCTCTCTTTGGAGGCATGCCGAGCTTTAATCAGTGCATTTTCTACAAAGGTTGTTCCCGTCTCTTCCGCGCAGTGGATCCCTAAGCTGTTTTGAGAGATCAGGGTATAGCTTAGGTGTGAGAGCCTGTGATTGATCTCTTTGAGTTTACCTTTGTTGCCGGACGCTAATACGATTTTTTGTGTTGTGGTCTTTAGTGTAGATGGGCTCACGTTGAAGGGGCTCCTAAGGGTGTGTGCTGCTAGCGCTTTGCAAGATGGTAGATGGCGACAGCTCCGAATAGATTGGGAAACCAGCGCATGAGTGCAGAGTTACGGTATTCCGCGTCGACCACAGTGCGGCGAATGACTTTGATGTCGCTTTTACTGCAGAGTCGCTCGAAATCTTTAAAGGTGCAGAGGTGAATATTGGGTGTGTTATACCAGTGGTAAGGCAGTGACTCTGAAACAGGCATACGGCCTTTAAGGAGTAGGTCTGACCGGCATTTCCAGTACCCGAAATTTGGGAAAGTGATGATCGACTCAGTACCGATGCGCAGCATCTCTTGCAGGACTTTATCCGGGTAGCGTACGGCCTGAAGGGCTTGGGTCATAATCACAAGGTCAAAGCTGTTATCTTTAAAGGCGCTGAGCCCTGTGTTTAAATCATATTCAAGCACATTGACGCCGGTCTCGATGCAGCGTTCAATATTGTCTGGGTCAATTTCGATTCCATAACCTTCAATCTGTTTGGACTCTGTAAGGTGATGGAGGAGGCGGCCATCCCCGCACCCTAAGTCGAGTACGCGGCTTTTTGGGGTTACCCATGCCTGTATCGTCTGTAAATCGGGTCTCATAATGTCACTCTCTATAATTGCGCTGTATCGCTCTTGGAGGTTACTGTCTCATAGGGCTTGGGGCGGTTCGGTTAAGTTGATCAGCCTCGTGAGCGATGTTCTTCATGTAGGCTGTAAATAGGCGAATGTAGCGAGGTACTTTTAGCAGAAAAGAGTCATGGCCCTGGGGGGCGTCGATCTCTGCATAGCTGACGGACTTTTTGCACTCTAAAAGCGCTTTGACGATCTCTTCAGAGCGTTGAGGAGAAAATCGCCAGTCGGTTGTAAAGCTGATGACAAGAAATTTACAGAGTGCGCGTGAGAAGGCTTTTACCAGGTCATTGCCGTAAGGTTCGGCGGGGTCGAAGTAGTCGAGCGCTTTTGTCATGAGCAGGTAGGTGTTGGCATCGAAGTTCTGTGAAAATACTTGGCCTTGATAGCGCAGATAGCTCTCAATCTGGAACTCGATGTCGAAATCAAAGTTGAAATTACCGTTGCGCAGCTCGCGACCAAATTTCTCACCCATGGCGCTGTCAGAGAGGTAGGTGACGTGGCCCAGCATGCGGGCCAAGGAGACACCGCGTTTTGGGTAGCTTCCTTTGCTGTAGTAGTGGCCATTATGAAAATCAGGATCAGACATGATGGCCTGTCGGGCGATCTCGTTAAACGCGATGTTTTGTGAACTCAGCTTGGGGGCGGATGCAATCACGATGGCATGCCTCAATTGCTCGGGGAAATCGATCGACCACTGCAGGGCCTGCATGCCGCCCAGACTCCCCCCTATAACAGCCGCCCACTGCGTGATGCCAAGGTGCTCGCCCAGCCGCTGTTGGGTCTTGACCCAGTCTTGTACGGTGATCATGGGAAAGTCCGGTCCGTATGGGTGACTGGTCTCGAGATCAATGCTGTTGGGGCCTGTGCTGCCATGGCAGCCACCGATGTTGTTGGGGCATACGACAAAGAAGCGGTGAGTATCAATCGCTTTTCCGGGGCCTATGATTGCATCCCACCAGCCTGGCTTGCGGTCATCAGCGCTGTTGTAGCCCGCAGCATGCTGGTTACCGCTGAGTGCGTGGCAGATAAGCAGTGCGTTGCTCGCGTTGGCGTTCAGTGTGCCATAGGTTTCATAGACCAGTTGATAGTGAAGGAGGGTGCGGCCACACTGAAGCGTGATCGGTTGATCAAAATGGGCTGTTTTGGGCGTGACCAGACCGACTGAATCGGCAGGCCAGCTTTGGCTCTGTTTTGAAGTCTTCGAGGTCACGGCTAATCCTAATTCACTAAAAATCATCAGAATATAATACGTACTCTTAGAAATATTACCAGTCATTGACGCTTAAACAGTGGAGGGCTAGAATTCGGAGCCGTCATGAATGTTTAAAAAATGATCTATAGTAAGTAAAAGATCTAAAATGGTCTCTTGCTTGATAGGCTGAGAAGGGTGTCATTGACAAGGTAGTAGAATATGAAAAACAGAGTATATATAGGTATGATGGCGGTAGCGACAGGGTGCTTATTAAGTACTGGTGTTGCTGCAGCTGATGTGTCTCAAACGGAAGATGAGCGACTGGCCCAGGTGCAGGCCGAAGTCGCGGCCAATCAGGACACTATTGAAGGGTTGCGCTCAAAACTGAGATTACAGCGTAGAACGCTGAAGGCTAATGAGCATGAAATCACGGATAAGGGGGCACGAATCGCTGAACTAGAGCGGCAGATTCAGGCGCTGGAAGAGCGCCTTCAATAGTGTCTGTGGTTTCAATAGTGTCTGTGGTTTCAATAGTTTCTGTGGCTTCAGTAGCGGTTGCGTCTATTCAATGTTGTTTAATAAGAGTTGTTTAAACATGTTAAATATACCAGTCGGCGTTAATGCTTTCTGGTGTGATGGGGCGAACCGACTTGACCATGGGGGTAGACCCCTTTTTCTCTATCTGTACCGTAACGGTATCGGCGTCCCGGCCTTTGCTGAAGCGTGCGGCAATGGCGGCAGCTTGCTCTAGATCGCTATCCGTGGGTTCGCCGTCGACCAGGGTTAAGGGGCCTGGGTGGCTGACTAAGCGGATATGATGAAACTGCTTGCGATAACCCTCTAGGAAGTTGTTCTCACCCTCTTCCCGGCTGATGATCAGCTTATAGTGCGGAGCAGGGCGTATGTGCCGCCCAACCTTAAGCAGCATGATGTCATCCACTTCATAGTCGCGTTGACCGCGTGACTGCCAGAGGTCGGCCAGTTTTTGGGAGTAGTTTTTGTCGGTCAGAAAGCAGCAGCCGCCAGCCGGTTGAGCGAAGTCGGTCAGCCCGAGCGATTTTGCCAGTGCCATCTGAGGCTTACGGTTTCTACCATGAAAGCCAAACAGCTGTGAACGGTCTACCCAGCCTTCGCGTTCTGGTAGGGTTTCGGGTAGATTTTTCGCGCAGAGCGGCCTCAGTAGGCGGTCGTCAACACCCGATTCGCGTGCGATAACGGGTAGGGTATCGGCGCGTTGAGATTTTGGGCGTTGGCCAATGACTTCACCGGTCACAACAAAGTCAAACCCCTTTTCGCCTGCCAGTGCACGGGCTCGGTTTAACATTAAGTTGGCTTTGCCAACCATGAAGATTTTACAGTCTAAACAAGGATTTAAGTTTGCACCATAGCCATGCTTTGGGTTGAGTACGATCTCTTTATACTCTTCGGATATGTCGATGATATGCAGTTTTATGCCCAGCTGCTCTGCGACCCATAATGCATTGTTGCGTTTGGGCTTCTCTTTATCTTTCTTGCGAATGGCATGAGTATGCCCTTCTACGCAGAAACCGGTAAAGAAATTGACGCCCTCAACATGTATACCCTGGTCTTGGATCACCTTAACGGCGAGCATGGAGTCAAGTCCGCCGGAGACGAGGGCGATGGCCCGGCGCTGCATAGAATTAGACATAATCTGTCCTTATTTGGTGTTTCAGTCGAAAAATTGAGCATTAAATAGGCTTGTGACAAAAGTTGTGACAAAAGTGGCTAGATTACGAGAGCCGGTTGCCTATAATACGGGGCAAATTGTACATAATTATACCGCTGACCACAGCATCGCTTTTACTGAATTACTTGGAAGGATTTACTTGTGATAGAAAATATACGCAACATCGCCATTATAGCTCACGTTGATCATGGCAAAACAACTCTGGTTGACCAGTTATTGAAGCAATCAGGGACCTTGGGAGAACGGGCAGGCGACGTTGAGCGCGTGATGGACTCTAATGACCTTGAGAAAGAACGCGGTATTACGATTCTTTCGAAGAATACGGCGATTAAATGGACCGATTTTCGTACGGATACAGAGTTTAGAATCAACATTGTGGATACCCCTGGTCATGCCGACTTTGGTGGTGAAGTAGAGCGTGTGCTGTCGATGGTTGACTCCGTGCTGCTGGTCGATGCGGTTGATGGGCCCATGCCACAAACACGTTTTGTTACACAGAAAGCGTTTGCTCAAGGTCTGAACCCGATTGTGGTTGTGAACAAAATAGACCGACCGGGTGCGCGTCCCGATTGGGTTATAGATCAAGTGTTTGATCTGTTTGACCGTTTGGGTGCGACCGATGAGCAGCTCGATTTTCCTATTATCTATGCCTCTGCACTGAATGGGCAGTCGGGTATGGAGCCGCAAGAGTTGGTCGATAACATGACACCCCTCTTTTCTGCGATTGTAGACAAAGTGGCGCCACCGGCGGTTGATCGTGATGGCCCTTTTCAGATGCAAATCAGTGCCCTGGATTACTCAAGCTATGTAGGTGTCATCGGGATTGGGCGTGTCAAGCGTGGCAAGGTGAACACTAACATGCCCATTACCTTAATCGACCGGGAAGGGAAAACGCGAAACGGTCGAGTTTTACAGATCCTTGGGCACATGGGGCTCGAGCGTGTTGAGGTACCGGAGGCGGAAGCCGGTGATATTATCTGTATTACCGGTATTGAACGGCTGAACATTTCAGACACCCTCTGCCAACCCGGCGACGTCGAAGCCTTACCTGCGCTTTCCGTAGATGAGCCTACGGTCAGTATGACGTTCCAGGTCAATACCTCCCCGTTTGCAGGGCAGGAGGGCAAGTATGTTACATCGAGGCAGATTAAAGAGCGCTTAGAGCGTGAGCTTCTCCACAATGTTGCTCTGCGTGTCGAGCAAAATGAGGACCCTGATAAGTTCAAGGTGTCCGGTCGGGGTGAGCTTCACTTGTCGGTCTTGATTGAGACTATGCGCAGAGAGGGTTATGAGCTCGGTGTCTCTAGACCTGAAGTGATCATGAGGGAGGTGGATGGCGAGCTGCAAGAGCCCTTTGAAACCTTGATTGCTGACTTAGAAGAGGAGCATCAAGGCTCTGTGATGGAGCAGCTGGGGCTGCGTAAAGCTGAGCTGCAAAATATGGTGCCTGATGGTAAAGGTCGCGTAAGACTTGATTTTATTGTGCCTGCGCGCGGTTTGATCGGTTTCCGCTCAATGTTTATGACGCTGACCTCAGGTACGGGGATCCTTACGAGCACCTTCTCACACTATGGTGCGGTTAAATCGGGCGATATGGGCAGTCGTACCAACGGCGTACTCATTGCGAACGGGTCTGGTAAGACATTGGCATTTGCACTGTTTAATCTTCAAGAGCGTGGCCGCCTGTTTATTGAGCCAGGCATCGATGTCTACGAAGGTATGATCGTCGGTATACATTCTCGTGGCAACGATTTGGTCGTCAACCCTATGAAAGCTAAGCAGCTGACAAATATTCGAGCGGCAGGGTCGGATGAGAATATCTTATTAACACCGCCGATTAAAATGACGCTTGAACAAGCGCTTGAATTCATTGAAGATGATGAGCTGGTCGAGGTGACGCCTGAAACGATCCGGATACGTAAAAAGTTCTTAAAAGAGCATGAGCGCAAGCGGGCTGGTAAAAAGAGCGGCTAAGCACCGTTAGGCTGAACAATAAAAAGCGACATGCAAATTGGTCGCGTTCGGCTATTGTTTAACTATGTACATCATTTATTGACTGGGTAATTGTAGTACCTTAGTACGTTGCAAGTAGGCCATAGGGGTGTTGGGCCCCTATGCTTGTTCTCCAACAGATGAGAGGTCCGCATGTTAATACTTTATCCGCCCATCAAGCCCTATGCCGAATATCGCATTAAAGTGGATGAGCCCCATGAGCTTTATGTCGAAGAGAGCGGCTCTAAGGATGGTATACCGGTACTTTTCCTTCATGGTGGCCCAGGTGGGGGCAGTGAACCCTTCAATCGACGATTCTTTAATCCTCAGAAATACCGAATTATTCTGTTTGATCAGCGAGGTTGCGGCCGCTCTACACCCCATGCCAGTTTGGAAAATAATCACACCCAAGGCCTATTGGATGATATTGAGGCTATCCGTAACCACTTTGAGATCGATAAATGGCTGATCTTTGGTGGTTCCTGGGGGGCAACTTTAGCGCTGGCCTATGCGCAAGCGCACCCAGAACATGTGATGGGATTGGTGTTGCGCGGTGTCTTCCTGTGCCGAGATAAGGATATCGACTGGTTTTATAAAGAGGGCGCCAGCCGCCTGTTTCCAGATGCTTGGAGCGAGTTCATCAAGCCGCTCTCAGGCCCTAAAGAAGATGACCTGTTTGATGCCTACCTCAGTCGGCTGACAGGGCCAGATGAACTGGCTCGGATGGCGGCCGCTAAAGCTTGGGCGCTGTGGGAGGGGCAGTGCGCAACACTGAGACCCAATCATAACGTAGTTGATCGTTTTACTGATCCGCATACGGCCACAAGCTTGGCGCTGATTGCGGCGCACTATATGAAGAATAAGGGGTTCTTGGAGCCCAATCAGCTGCTGGACAATATGGACAAGCTCAAAGAGATTCCCGGCATTATTGTCCATGGTCGTTATGATATTGTCTGCCCTTTGGAGCAAGCGTTTGAGCTGAATCAGGCCTG
Source organism: Gammaproteobacteria bacterium (assembly GCA_038124075.1). Lineage (GTDB taxonomy): Bacteria > Pseudomonadota > Gammaproteobacteria > Pseudomonadales > JAYPBG01 > JAYPBG01. Next base: position 233 of record JAYPBG010000171.1, on the reverse strand, counting down.
GCCTGCCTCTGAGTTGCATATCATTCGAGATGCTGGACACTCCAGCAGTGAACCCAGTATTGTTGATGCCATCGTAAGAGCGATGGACAGCATGGCAAAGCACTTTGGCGATGACTTTGATGTGGAGGGCTGACATTGTCATTGAGTGCTGATATAAAGATATTAATATAGATGAAAGGATTGATTCAGCGTGTACGTCATGCCCGTGTCGAAGTGGCTGGAGAGACCCTAGG
>JAYPBG010000170.1:0-7592 GCA_038124075.1 Gammaproteobacteria bacterium | reverse complement strand
CGACTCTCCAAGACACCAATGCAATCCGCATGCTCAAAGCATGCCTTAAACGTCTGCGCCGTATGCGCATGACGCCCCTCACTCGTCACAATATCAAATAATTCTGCACATGATGTAAAGAACTCATCACTCACACGCTTCTGCTCAACACGCCCCGGAAGCACCTTCTCTAACAACACACCTTCTAACATCGCCCCTAAAGATAACCTCCTATCGAATACTTTTCTCTGCCCTAACAAGCGAATATGACCATGAGGCAAAGAAAGCGCCGCAGAAAATGGGCGAGAGGACCGTCGAGAGGGCAGCGGGGAAAAAGCGGCAAAACAACCTCGATCGCTTCGACTATAGAAACCAGAAGAGTGGCCAGAAGAGTGGCCAGAAGCGTTTTTATTATTGAGCACACCTTGATGACCATACAATAAGAGTGAAGAATGTATACCACCCCCCCCAAAACTCTTTACCCAATTTTTCATCTTCTTTTTTCAACCTCCTTTTCCTTGGCGGCCGGATAGCATATAGTACCCCTCTACCCATGTCCACTCTCAGTCCACTCTCACCGATTACTGTTCATATTTAAAAACATGAAAACACTCTTAGAAGCCAGCACCCCACCTGTTCCAGGCACACTCAGCAACGATTCAGATGCTCAGCTGACAGGCGAACCCGACCAAACAGACAGATCAATTCTTAATATATGTGAGCCGCAACCTCAATATCAATCCTCTATCCCAACCCCCTTGCTTGACACCATTCACTCGACACCCCTGCGCCCCCAGCACATCCTCAACATCAAAGAGCAAGCGCTCAAGCGCCATCTCTGCGGCACAGCCTCTGGATCACCCTTCTCCCCCACGTTTTGGAGAAGCGGCATACTGAGTGAACGTGAGGCATCCATCGCCGCTTTTATCGATTACTATAAAGAGCACATCACTCAATACTGCTCAGCCTGCCAGGTTGAACCAGACGTCAATTGGCACGCCCTCAAAGAGTATCTACACTCAATGGCCCACGAAGCAGGGCTGACCTTGCTCTTGTGTGAAACATCAGACTATTTTCAAACATTACTTAACTACCAAAGCCAAAACCAAAACCTACGCCCTGCACAAGAAGCCGTAGCTGCAACATTGACTCTTTTTCCGCCGAGCTCGAGAGAGGATTTTGCCTGTCTTGAGGGCTCTCGAAGCAGGGTTCAAGCCGCGTTAACCTGGTTTCTAAATGAGACCTACCTCTCTTCAGCCACCTCACTGGGCGATGCACTTGAACATCACGGCCTTCAAGTCTTTAATCAATACATTGAAACCCTCCTCACACGCTTTAATTTCCAAAACCATGTCAGCTCATCACTGCCGATCCACCTGCGCGCCATGCTGACTCATCTCGCCGGCATCCCCAAAGAGACCGTAGAACAGTCCGACCACTACTTTAATCTCCCACTGAAAGAACTACCCACCCGCCTACTCTATCGCATTCTTATCAGCAGCCTTACAGCAAACCAAGCATTCGACGCTCAACCGGCTGCCCATACCCTTCGCACTCAATTAACCGAATCACTGCTGCAGTTCAATACACGCTTAATCGAAAACCGTTTTGACAAGGCGCCCTTTAATGAAATTAAGCAGCACCCATTTTTTCAGTACGCACGCAGCCTATCACCTGACTTAGACCTATCTGACGAGCGGTTTATCGTCCTCGATCCAACATCCTATCAACCAATCGCCTGGAAACGAGATGCTCTATTAAAAGCATGCTTTAAACCCATCCATCAACAGCTGTTTCAACCCCATCAATCAAAACACCCTTCCACTCCAGCGCTCAATACACTCAACGCACTCAACAAAAGCAGCCCCATACCACGCCGGTATACAAAGCTCTTCTCCAATAACACGCTTCATGAAACAATGGCTGCCCTTCTGCTAAGCTCCTTCGAAACAGACCCCACCCCTTTCACTCACACTGTTTACGCCCTTTTTGCTCTTTGCAGTAACACCAAGAACGCCAGCCCAATCATGGCACTGAGTATCGCGTTTCAGCTGGGTCTGCACCTTCCAAAAGCGACGTGTGACACTGAGCAAGAGCCCCTCAACCCCTATCTGCTCGGACTCAATAGAGTGTCAACACTGGCCAAAGAGCTCGCCGAAACTCAACACCACAACTACTTAGCAGAGAAGCTCACGTTTATTGCATCACAATGGACGAGCTGGATCGCACCAGGACTCGATGGGAAAGGCCCATTTCCTACATTCATAGCACTTAATCAAGAACAGGCGGCTTTCAAACCAAAAGAGAAAGAAGCGTTAAATCAGCTGGTGACTGAACTCCTCAAAGGCCATGCCCCAATCCACCAGTGGAGCAAGCTAACGTCACAACAGCACTCAGAGATAGACCTGCCTGCAGACGCGATCACTCAGATTACGACCCATCCACACTCGTTGCGCCTAATAAAATCACTCATCCCCATACTCGCACGGTCACAAAACCAAGGGCACTTAAAACAGCTATTGGAACAATCTGTCATCAATGGCGACAAACAGAAACTGAGCATCCTCTTGAGCGCCCCATCACTGGTCAATATCATCTGCTTCCCGACTAAAAACGAAAAAACCAGCATACTCTACAGCGCACTAGAGGAGGCGATACTTGACAACAAAGCGGACATAATTCTTCAAATCCGCACCCACCTTAATAAAACCCTTCAAAAAAGCCCTATAGATAAGGAGCGCTCAGATAAGATCGCCTCTCAATTCAAAAGCAGCCCGATAGGCTCCCTGCTCGAACTGGCAATAACCTCTAATTACTGTGACTCAATAACAGCACTGTGCAGATATGAGGAGACACTTTTTACACTCATCCCCCTCTCCACCTTCACCACAACAGACCCATACAGCGGTCACACCCCCGCAACCCTAGCCGCAAGCTGCGGCTTCAGCCGAGCACTCACCACCTTAGCTGCTTTATTCAGTGAGCAAGGCCTACCCCCCACCCATCTACTGCTCGAAAATACCCATGGGAGATCAGCACACATAATCGCAGCAGAGCAGGACTATGATCACATCATCGGCGCACTCCTTGAAACCGGCATCACGGCTGACCAGTTAATGAGTCCGACTCAAAGCGGACACACCCTTCTCATTACTGCCATCCATCAGCACAGCCTCAATATCCTATACACACTGCGTGATCATACGGAGTTAACCTTGGATGATGTTTTAGGTACCTATACGCGCGGGGGCTACCGAAGCCTCTACTGCGCCATTGCTTCTCACTGCTTTGAATTTATCGATATCTTATTTGAAATGGGCGCAAGCATAGAGCAGCTGTTCCAACTCGACTCAAATACACACCTCATCTATGAAGCAATAAAACATAACAACACCGACATAATTAACTATTTAATAGAGCACAACACCGACTGGTCACTTATAAACAGCTGCGTACAGGGCAAACTCTCACCGCTTCATACCGTCTGTAGAGAGAATAAAATTGACTTCCTTGATGCAATGCTGACTGCAAACCCACCTATTCCACAAGACGCATTCTCTTCACGCCAAGGCCCTCAACAACTGACCTGTGAAACGCTGGCACACAAGCACCAAAGCATAGACATCATCAATAGGCTGGGGCTAGAAGGGCTTCTATCCGAAGATTTTCTCTATAGAATGAGGTAGCAAAAGACGCTTAAAAAAACATAAACAAACATAAACAATCAGCGTACCGGGGTTTATTGCACTTCCTTTGCTTTGAGATGGGGCTTAAAATCTGCACTCTGATTACCCTTATTACTCTTCTTAACATCAGTGCTGCCATAAGGCTGAAAACCAGACGCTTCATGTTCGTAATAGAACTCTAACAATGTTCCATAATCGATCTGTTTCTGTTTTTTAAACAGTGCACCATTCAAACGCTCTAGATCAGAGATTCTAACCCGACGACGCCCTCCATCATTCAATAAGCCATTAACCAATCCACTTTCAGAGTATCGAACTTCATACGGCAACGCATGATCGATGGCTGCATAGAGCTCATCCAAGGAGTCAACGAGTTTAGACATATCCACTGGATCCCGATCCGCCACTGCAGAACTAACTTCAGTCTCTAAAATGCGGTCCAATATAGCTCGCAATCTTGCCATACTATAATCAAGAAAAACCGAGAGCTCCTCTAAACCATTCAAATTCGCCCAAAACTCTTTTCGAATGAAACCAGAACTGCCGGATATATGTAGATCAGCGCCTTCAGCACTCTTCTTTTTTACTTCACTCATAACATAATCAAAAAGAGGTTTATATTGATTAGCCACCTTATAAATATCACTCAACTCTTTTATATCTTCACAGAATAGGGATGTACTTTTATTAGCTGTAAAATCTTCTGAAGCTCGACACGTTGGACAAGTGACCATAAAAGGCTCTCTTAAACTAGAATAACTTTTTTGCGAGCTATGTACAGCCCATGTTGCAATACATCCAATATGAAATGGGTGTTGACATTTAGGGTATAAAATGGAAAGCCTATTACCCAACGGCTCATAACATACAGCGCATGTATTAAGGCTTCTATCGTCAATTTTTCTCTTGCGATTCGGCATACGAAAATCACTTGCTTGCACATCTAAGCTTGTGGTGCTTGGAGGCTTATCATGCCCGCAAAGTGTAACAGTCCTGACAGTTGCAGCGGGGGAAGTACGCAATTCAGGCATTAGAGCGTCGCCTTGGCTCATCCCTGATGAAGCACCTCCAGCGCTCAAGGAGTGTAAGTTCATATTAGATAGTTCCACATTCAGTTCCAGATATTTTCAAAAAAATCGATAATTTATAATATTACCCACAGAGCAGGACCATCATTCTTCAAACAATGCCAAACAATGCCAAACAATGCCAAACAATGCCAAACGACTTAACTATCCATGACGGCCATCTAAGAGTTCAAATCTGCTTCACCCTGGTAGGCTAAAACAACAGCCATTGTACAATAACTCTCTACTGCTTCATAGGCTGTTCAAGCAGACAGGAATCACTCACTCCCCCATTCTGTCCAATTCACCATCCAACTCACCCTGAACATAGCGCAATTCCTCCTTGTAATATATTTAATTATATGAGATAAAAAACAAACCGAAGAAAACAAAGGTGAAAAAAGTGCAGAAAGAGATATGCATGAATGATACATGAGCCCACTCTCATTAACTGACCAGAAGAAGAGTTTTCCCCATACTTCCCTAACGCTTCATAACCCTTCATAACCGACGAGATTAACACATGACATATACAGACAGAGCCAGACCGTTATCACCGTCAACATTCACCTCCTTCACCTCCCCTATCACTTCCGAGACTAAAGCCCTTTCCTCACCAGCAGGAACAAAAGATAACTTTAAACATGACAACGACAGCCATCATAACAACGGCCATTATCATAATGAAGGAAAGCGAGCGCCATCGCCTCATGACAACCCCATAGACCCGACAAAGCTTAAAAAAGCAAGAATATTTATCGCACCAAAATCAAACTCAAATCGCACAACGATCCCCCCAAGAGTAGATGAAGCGATCCCCCCAAGAATAAATACTGTTAGCTCCCGCAACAGGGTAGACTTGACCAACAGTAACGATTCCGATCTTCCCTCAAAGAAAACATTAATACAACATAAAAAGCGTATAAGAGCTATTAAAACTAAAATCATAAAAACGCAGAGACTTCAAATCTCTACCGTCAAAAAAGTAGGTACACTAAGAAATTTACAAACTTCGAAAAAACTTTCAAATGACTGCATTAACCTATACACTGAATCAATAATAAACGCTATTAAAGGGATAAATTACCACAAAATAAACGACACAGCATGTGTAAAAAAACATTTTAACCTTGCCAAACTCAAAGAAGAAAAAGCCAATAATAACGCACGATACCTAGATAATTACGTAAACAACGTAACAAGCCATAAAGCTCGTTCTTTTACAGATTTCACCATTACATTTCTTAAGAACCAGACACATTCATGGAATATGCCGGGGAATCACCAAAGCTTTAAAACAGAAAAAGAGGTTAGATCAATTGTTACTGAGGGATTACAAACGTTTAGAACCAAAGACATCCATGAAGAAAGCAAACTAATATCACTGCATAAAGCACTCAACAATAGCTCTAGCAAAGGTGGCATTAAGGTAACCGTCACGAAAGGTATTCATCAGCGAGACCGAAGCGGAGAACATACACCTCGTTGTTACAATTCGAACTCTAAATATTTAAACAATTCAAACCGAACTCATATTAGCATTAAGCTTACCTCAGACAGCTCTACCTACCATATAATATTAGGTGCAAACTTTAATTCATGCGGTAACGCCAATCCCGAACACTTTAAACATACACCTACAGCCATCACAACTAAAATCGGAAACAAAATCTACAGTGAAGAACTGTACGACGACACAAGCCATTTAAAAGAAGTCCCTAACAAATATTATGGTTGGGACTCCAAGCTAAGACAACCTAAGGTAAGCCGGTTTACATCAAGATAAGTTTTGGCAGTTAACACCAACATCTACACCAACAGGATATAAGATCGTATCTTCATACCCGGTTACCACAGGTATAAAACCGTTGAACGCCTTATCCAACTGTGGGTCTCCACTATCCACAAGCAAAGGCCTGTTACCCAACTCCTGCAATTTACTTTTCGTCGCGATCACCACAATGTTTTCTTTCCCGATAGCGCGAATAACCCTAGGGCTTAACTGCTGATTCCCACGCCCCAAGAGATGACCTTGACCACCAATCACGGTGATCACAAGCTTGGTTTTATGATTCGCCACCAACTCATAGAGTTGAGACTCAATAACATCTTTCGCGACCAGCGCCTCATCCAAAACAACATCAACCCCAAGCAGCGTAGCATCAACATGCAACAGATCAGTAACCGCCATAGTCGTGGAGCCCGGCGCAAACACATAGTAAACGCCATCCTCCATAGACTCAACTACATCAGCCGCAATATCTTGCAATACCAACGCCTCCACCTCTCTACCACTGTTTTTAACATGTTGCATGTATACCGCTTCGACCGGCACTTGCAGCTCCCCATAAAACCGAGTACTCACGCGCCCCGAGCGAAAGGCATCCTCATCAATATCACGTACTTCAGCCGCTACCAAACTCACAATTTCACCTGTCACCAGCTTTTGGACTACGCCGCCAGCCGCTTCAGGCGTTACACCATAAACACTGGAATGAATTTTGACTCCCGCTGGAATACCCAACACCACCTGCCGGTGGGCGGCTCCCAGCCCATCCAAGGCATCGAATATATTTCGTGCTGTACCATCACCACCCGCAAACAGTATTAAATCTACACCTTCTCGCCACAGGAGATTGACAGCGCGCTCAGTATCCTTCGCGGACCACTGCTCTCTTTCACCTCGAACCGTTTGGGGTAAATCAAGTACGCTATAGGAGAATCCGGATGAAGAAAGCAGATCCGCCCCCATCGCCCCCGGACAACAGACAAAGTGCAACTGCTCTTTGACCCGCTCAAGCACCTTCAAACATCGACCTGCCTTCTCACCAGACCTGGGCAGAGCACCCCGAGCCAACGC
>JAYPBG010000169.1:7266-7653 GCA_038124075.1 Gammaproteobacteria bacterium | reverse complement strand
ACGCAACAACTGAAAAGACCAGCGGTCTCGCTTATCAAGCCACTTCTCCAAATGGGCGCGCAGAAGCTTGACCGATTTTGGATCCGCCCGTTTTTTACTTTTACCAAAAACTTCACCAATCGCTTGACGTGCCTGAGGATAGAGCTTGGGGAGCGCCTCTGTTGCATCAGAACGGTTTAGCCCCCCCTCATCGGTCGCGCTGCTGCGAAGTTGAAACTCTAATCGCCAGCGACGTGGGTCTACCTCATCACACGAGACACATTCAAGATCTATGGTGCCCACCTCGTTTAATACCACCGCTAAACTGACTTCAACATCCCCCCTTTTTGGGGATGCCAAACCACCCGCTTGAGCCGGATCTGACTCAAGTGCTGATACGAGGGGCGG
>JAYPBG010000169.1:0-7256 GCA_038124075.1 Gammaproteobacteria bacterium | reverse complement strand
AACGAGATCAGCTCATCATCCTCAAATTGATCCAAGGGTACGACCTCTCCAGGTGACCAGACCTGATCACACGTGGTCGAAAGTAGATGGAAGCTGACGGGTACACCTAAGCGCAAAGCAAAACGCCGATGGCTGAGATACAGGGTCTCAGAAGCTTCCGTTCCACGCGGTAACAGGCAGACAGCCTGTGACTCACTGGAGGCAGCGTCTTCAACTTTTAACAGAAAACTGCGCGCTGAGCCACCACCGATCTTTCGAATCGCTCCGGCACGGGCCATTGAATAGGCTACAGCACCATAAGCGACTGCAGACTCAGGGTTAGGGTTCTCCAGTGCCACAACCGGGCGGCCACCCCAAACCTCAAACTGCTCTTTCAAACGCTGACCAATGATAGGGCTCTTAAAGAGGCCGCCATTAAAAATAATGGCGTCCGGCGTCGTAAAGGCTTGCGAGCTCGTGTTATCGTCATAGGCCACTCTACAGACCGCTTGATGTTTTGATAAAAAGTCCGCAATGTGCTTTGTAATGGCTGGATCAACCTCATAAGGCAAACCCAACTCCACCACGCCGCTGCGTCTTCTCTTCGGTTGAGCATTAGGCTCACAACGCGCAAAAAAACCGTCAAGCACCTGCGCCCGAACCTCTTCAGCGCTCAGCTCACTCTTTTTTGATGCCGCAATAAGAGAAGCGCCTCTGCCCAATACGGTTATAGAGCAGTGCTCGGGGGCTTGCTCTGCCAACAGGGCCTCTTTAGCACGACGCGTCTGCTGCAACAGCTGCGATAAGGTTGCCACACTAAAGCGCTTCTCTTTATTCGTCCGATGCTCTTTCGAAGCAGACGATGAGGAGACAAGCCGCTGCTCCGCAATGTGGGCCAACGCCAAATCGATGTTATCCCCACCCAGCATGAGGTGATCACCCACACCCACTCGGGTGAAGGAGGTGCCATCAACCTGGATCAAACTGAGATCTGTGGTACCGCCACCAATATCACACACCAACAGTAAATGGATATTAGGCTCATTTTCCTTTGGATCACTTGAACGCTCTAAACGCTTAAAGTGTTGTCGAACAATCCAGTCATAACAGACCGCTTGAGGCTCCTCGAGCAACAGCAGGTCCCCACTCAACCCCGCGAATCGCGCGGCCTCCAGAGTTAAAGCGCGCGCCATTTCATCAAATGATGCGGGAATGGTAATGACAATTTTCTGGTCCGCTAACGGTGCATCAGGGTATTGATGATTCCAGACTGAGTGGATATACGCCAGATAGCTGGCACTCGCAGTCAATGGCGATATTTTTTTTACAGACGTCTCATCTGCGCCCCAAGGCAGAATCGGTGCAACGCGATCAACCTGGCTGTTTGAAAGCCAACTCTTAGCACTGACAACGGTCCGCCCCTCCGTTTTGCTGCTGAGCTCACGTGCCCATTCACCGATAATCACAGGATGATCATCACCAGGAACACGCACCTCTTTCCAAGGAAGCGCCAACTGCTGAGGTGTAAACTCATCTTCAGGAGGGTGATAACGAAAGCAGGGCAGCAGCGGCAGGGCTTCAACCCTACCCGCGGCCACCCACTGAGGGATCGCCAAACGCGCTATCGGCTCAGTCGACACATGAGCCTGTTTCGCACCCTCAGAGGCTATTTTTCGAAAAGCAACTACGGTATGTGTCGTACCTAAATCGACGCCAACCCAGTACTGGGGCTGAACGTGCGGTGCTGTCTGAGGTGTAGGTGCAGACATCGTGCTCTCTACTTATTTCTGACGCACATCAAAGGAGACCTTCCAACGCCCTTCCCCTTCCACCGGAATAGCATCAAGCTCCAACGTGCCCACTTCCGTCACTTTTGCTTCTAAGCGAACCGGGACAACATCCCCTGCGGCTCGATCACCTTCAACCGGCAGTGTGACCTCTATTTCTGGCAGCTCTTCAAGTTGGTCCGGCTCCCAGTGTTCAAGCATATCGCCTACGGCATCTTCACGGCGAATGGTCGACCCAAAAAAGCGGAACTGCACGGGTTCACCAACGACCAACCCAAACTGCTCCTCAGACATTTCAACTTCAGTGCCCTCCTCCATGCCAAAAGGCGCAACGCAGAGCGCTTGAAGCGGTGGTTCCATGCCTGGTATCGCCGGCATACTGCTCTCGATGCCGACATAATAACTCGAGGCAACCCCTCCTCGAATACGGACACCACGACCTCGGCGTACATTTCCATAATAAGCAGCACCCTTGGCAACTGCCAGATCAAGATCTGCGCCATCCAATAAACGCGCAGGCTCACCGCCTGCCGTTTCGATCCAGCGGTTAATGATGTTTAACAGTCGATTCGCTAAGAGTGGCGATTTAAGTGCACCGCCATTAAAGAGAATGGCGGTGGGCTGAATAAATCCATCGGCATCGTCATCATCGGGTTCACCTTCGCTCAAGGCATTACGGTGCTTGTTCAAAAATGCAGCCAGGTGCCGCGTCATACCGGCATCCGATGCATAGGGCAACCCAAGCTTTTTCAGTGCGCCTCGGCGGGCTTGCATCGGATGCTCGGTCACCTCAATCTCGGGGAAAAAACCTTGAACCAAGGTCTCTTCCACTTCAGCACGCGTCAGCTCGGTGCGTAAGGTTGAACCCAACAGCTTTGATCCACGACTCGGGACCGTAATCGGTACGGCATCAATGGTGTCATCACTGAGCAGTTGCTCTTTAGCGGCCCGACAACCGTGTGTTAAGCCGTTGACCTGCCATGGCTGAAGCTGCTTACCGCTTTCGGCGAGCTTTGCCTTTAAACGGTAGGCCAGCGCTAGATCCATGTTATCACCACCCAGAAGTATGTGATCACCGACCGCAACGCGTCTTAACTCAAGGCTGCCTGACTCCTCGACCACGGATACCAAAGAGAGATCCGTCGTGCCTCCCCCGATATCAACCACAAGCACAACGTCACCCACGGTGACCTTCTCACGCCAATCTTTACCGCTGGTTTTAATCCAGCTATACACCGCGGCTTGCGGCTCTTCAAGCAACGTGACACTGTGCAATCCAACCGAATAGGCCGCCTCTGCTGTCAGTTCACGTGCAGAAGGGTCAAAGGAGGCCGGAATGGTGATCACCACATCCTGCTCTTCAAGCGGTTCATCAGGATGCGCATGGTTCCAAGCATCGCGAATATGATTAAGGTACTGTTTAGAGGCGTCAACAGGTGATACTTTCTCTACCTCTTCAGGGCTCTCTAAAGGCAAGAAGGCCTCATAACGATCCACCTCTCCATGACAGAGCCAACTTTTTGCACTGGATACGAGGCGTGTTGGGGTCTTCCCCCCCAGCTCTCGTGCCAGAGTACCGACAAGTGCATCGGGCTGGCTCGCCCAAGGCAGAGCAATCGCCTCCTCAGCCAGCTCTGACGGGTGTGCTTGATAGAGAAACGATGGCAACTGCTCACACGCTTCGACACTGCCCTGTCCAACCAACTGAGGTATGGGGAACAGTTCGTGCACCAGGTCCAGCTCATCAGAGCGGTTATCCACATAAGAGGCAACGCAGTGCGTCGTACCCAAATCAATACCAACCGAATAGGCTGCTCCAGCCTCAGCCGTGGTCTCACGATCCTGCTCTTGCGCCTCTTGATCATATTCAGAGTTCATCGTCTCCTCGCTCATACCTCAACCTCCGCGGGTGCTATAATCGTGACATCATGCCCTTCGACCATCTGCGGCAGCGTAATATGCTCCACTCGCCACCCTTTATGAACCAACATGCCGGTAAACGGTGCTTCTCCAGCAATATTCCCCGTGAGCTGTACCTCTTGTGGGTTAAACCCCTTATCGACGGTTAATGTAGACTCCTCCTCTTCGGAGCGCACAGGGGCCAGCGTAAAATGCTTCTCGACCACTTTTTTAGCCCCTTGATGAACGACACGCGCTGCAGCACCTACCTCTTCATCAGAAAAACCGGTTAAATCCTCTTGTACAAAATCGATCAAGCGCGCCTCTTTCTGAAGCAACGACAAGAGCTGCAGTGCTGAATCCGGCTGTGATGATTTAATGGAGGGCGGTGCGGCTGTTTCAGCTGGGGCTTCCTCACCGGTTTCACTTGCACCTGTTTCACTCTTTTTATCATCTTCGGCAGGTAAGGGCTCTGATGGCGTACGTTTTAGCAGTAAGACCACCAATAATAGAAAACCTAAGGTTACGAGAAATATATGCCCCACATCAAATACAGCAGGGATTTGAAGTGTCCAATCAATCATCATGGGGATCGAGCTCCGTGGTTAAATTCCAGCAGTGGTAAGGGTATCTCCAGTGAAATAGGAGAGAAGCGGGCATCCATTCTAATGTAAGAGGAAGGTGATTTCTAGCGTTTAAACCACACCGTATGTGACAGTATCTGAGTCACGCTATTGAAGCATGCGCTGGAACATGCGCCACGACATGAATGTAACGCGACATGGATATGAAGGGTTCTTGCTCTGAAAACAGCGCCTCAAGCTCTATGACATCCTCTCTTGAGCGGCTCTGCTGAACTTTTTTGGGCATATAGTCATAGAAGGAGCGAATACCTGTTTTGGCTTTCAGTATAAAGCCTTCCGCGATCAATTGTGCATAGACCTCCTCAGGGTTCAAAGGGGATATAGGCGTTAGGCTACCAGGGTCCCCACCCCAACCGCCATCAAGGGCCGCACGCTTTACGCGATAAAAATTACCTTTTAGCAGGTTTTTGATCGCAATCGCATTGCGGTTGTAGAACATCAGTGAGAGGTACCCTCCCGGCTTAAGGGCCTGCTTCAAATATGGGTACGCCTTGCTCGGCTCTGGCAACCACTCCAGTACGGCATGAAACACCACCAAATCATAGTGTAAACGTGAGATCTGCCCCTTTTCAAATGCGGTAAAGAGGTTACCGGATACAATCGTCACCTGCCCTGTCTCCAGGTAATCGGACAAACGTTGATGCGCCAGCTCAACCATATCAGCCGCCGGCTCCACCAAGGTTACACGATGCCCAAGCTCACAGAGAAGCAGGGACATATGGCCGGCACCCCCGCCCAGATCAATGATCTCAAGTGGCATATTGGGCGCCGTGTTGCTCGAAAAAGGGGTATGCGGCATAGAGAGGCCAGGTATATGATCATTCATCGAGGCCCATAGGCGAGCAAGACGGATTCGACCTTTCTCTTTCCCATATATACGATCACAGAAACGCTCTGCTAGCTGATTAAAGCGACTCTCTTTAGACATCTAATTCGGTAATGGGAAGATCATCATTTTTATCGGAATCACTCTGTTTCGGTAGAGCAGCCGTACTCTTTTCACCCGCTCCCGTAGCCACTGAACCGTTCACGGTGACACTCGATGCTTTGGAGCCGGACTCAATTAACGAAATGACTTTCCAACCACTGATAGGCTTAATGGTACTGCCAATATAAAAAATATGTATTTTTCCTTTTAGGTCCAACGCAAATAGAAGCATGGCATCAGGCCATTTCTCAAGGTACCTCTCAAAGGTAAAGGTATCGGTCAATAGGGTTGTATGTATGCCGTGCCCCTTAGCCAGTAAGCTTGCCATTTTACCAAAGGTCATCTCACTGCTGAAGAGAATATTCCCACGATGCTCCCAACTGGCCTGGTGTTTACTGTCCAACTTTATATCTTGACTGGTGAGCATGGTAAAAACATTACCAGAGCCAAACTCATTTTTATAGCGCATACACGCAATGACATTAAGGTCTCTCTGAGGTGAAATGGCCAGGACATAGCCCAACCCCAGCAGATCCAGATGCTGGTCTGCATGCTCTGATACCACATTACCGAAGTAGGTATCGAGCCCCTCCATACGGGCGGCGGAGATATTATCCCAGCTGCTGTCTGTCACCAAGGTTCTAAAGCCATTCTGTTTCAGTGCCGCACTGATGGCTCGGGCAACAGGGTTGGCACCGATAATTAGAAAACCACTGGGCTCTGGGTCGGCCACACCTAATAGCCTTGCTAAAAAGCCAGCGGTAGCGCTTTGAAAAATAACCGTCCCCATAATCACAAGAAACGTTAGAGGCACTAGGTAGTTCGCATGGGGAAACCCCTCTTCTGCCAGGCGCAACGCAAACAGTGCCGCCACCGCCGCCGCCACGATGCCCCTTGGCCCAATCCAAGCAATCATAAAGCGCTCTTGCCAGGTGAGTTGAGACCCCAAGGTGGAGAGCATAACCCCTATAGGACGAGCCACAAACTGAACAATCAAGAAGACAGCAACACCACCGAAACCCAGCATCAGTAAATCATCAGCATCGATCCGCGCCGCCAATACAATAAAGAGCCCAGAGATGAACACCAATGTCAGGCTCTCTTTAAAGTTCAGAATCTCTTTAATCGATACCCCTTTTGTATTCGCAAGTAGCATACCCATGGCTGTCACCGCCAATAGACCCGACTCATGTTGAAGCGTATTCGATACCGCAAAGACGCAGGTCACGGTCGCCAGCGTGGCAAGGTTATGCAGATATTCAGGCAGCCAATACTTACGCAACGCTATACCGAGCAGCCACCCTCCCATCAAACCAAAGAAAAACCCGACACAGAGCATCTGCCCAAATACAACCAAAGAGCTCAAAATGCCATCACCTTTTAACGATGAGACAATAAACTCATAGACCACAACCGCGAACAGAGCCCCTACGGTATCAATAATAATGCCTTCCCAACGCAGTACTGAGCTGATATTACTGTTTGGCCTAATCGTTCTCAGCATAGGCACAACAACGGTCGGGCCAGTCACCACCATCAACGCACCAAACAGCAAACAGATCGACCATGGCAGATCCATGAAGAACTTCGTCCCGATACAGACCACAACCAATGTGGTGATCGCACCGACGATGGTGAGCCTCTGAATCACTTTTGTCAGACCGCGAATTTGGCTGGCTTCAAGCGTTAAACTGCCTTCAAAGAGAATAATCGCCACTGATAGGGATACAAATGGGAAAAGGAAATCACCAAAGAGCTGATCAGGGTCAAGCCAACCCATTACGGGGCCTGCAATAATGCCCGACAGGATTAAAAAGAGAATAGCCGGCAGCTTCACCCACCATGAGAACCACTGGCACAGTATTGATACAGCCGCTAAACATGCTAGCGTAAGGGTTAAATCCAACGGCACTCCTCCTACATTAAGCGCACATCATAGCGGACATCTATTATCATTAATATCTAACATTAATATCTAACATCATTATATATTATTTATTATACATTACTCATTATATA
>JAYPBG010000168.1:0-7770 GCA_038124075.1 Gammaproteobacteria bacterium | reverse complement strand
AAATAGCCTTCAACCCGGTCATCAAATTAATGTTTCCACCCAAGTGTTTAATGCCTACCTCTTTTTGTAAACCTGTAATTTTCTTCTTTAAACTGGCACGGTAGTTTGCACCATCAAAAAAGGCCAACAGGCGATCCACCATAACATCCTGCTTACCTTTCCCCAGGTGGTACTTCTTGCTCAAGCGAAAATAGAGCCGATCCGACTCCTCATGCATACGCTCAATGGCCCTCAGAATTTTCATATCTTTTATGATCGCCGACAGCCGTTCCTCGGAAATCGAAGGGCCTGCTGAGCTCATATCGGCCACCAATGCTTCGAATAGAAACTTTTTCCCCTGCTTAAAACCGCCTTTCTTGAAGCGTTTAAGAATCTTTTTATAGGCTTCAAACATCGCAGTATAGTTCATCACATAATCACGATAAAACTCGCGCAGCTGATGTGTGGTTGCCCCCAACTGAGCACCCGTCGCATAACCGACTGCAATATTGGTCACATTCAAACCCGCACGAATATCCGACCCCGCCTCTTCCGTCAACTCTTTGATGTGTTGATTGAGTAAAATATTTAACTTGCTTAGAAAACTCAATCGTTCAGACTCGCTGCCTTTAACATGAGCAAACGTCTCCAACTCCGCTTGCACCTGCGCCTTAAACTCAAGAAGCCCCAAATATTTATGCGTTACATCTCTAAATTTTGAGAGCATGCCATCGACCAACGCTTCCGTATCACTGGGCGGCTGCTCTAAAATGGATTTTACAAATTCTGTGATCTTCTCACGACTAAGGTCAGGGACCTTTTTAAAGAGCGCGGAGAGCGACTCACTGCGCCGATCATCGCGTGGGCTCGCTGAATCCCCTTTCGCTTTTTTAATCGCTTTTTTATCTTTAAACTTACTCGCCATCATCCCTGCCTCTTCGGCAGAGTCCTGAGTCGCTTTTGCAGCGTTCACATGGTGTTTCTGCCGCTCCTCTGAGGCAACATCTTGTATACCCGTTTTACGGCCACCCAAGGGCTTAAAGTTATGCCGAAACATCGCAACCTCTTCCATATTGGACGGCAACAGCTGCCCCTGTTGAGCTGCATGCGTCAACGCAGCGCCTTTAAAGCTGCCCTGCTGTGCTGCAGTCGCCTCTGTGGCTGCAGCACTGGCTTGCTGACTCGATGAAAGCTGACTGTTTTGAATGCCCTGCATAATATACGTTTAACCTGATCCAAACGGAAAATTGTTTTTAATACGCCTATTATCCCACCTATTCATCAAAACAATGAGGTATATAGGCAACCCTTTTGTTATTTAAAGTAACAATGTGTAAGATTGACCATGCATAACCGTCTATAATGACCGTTATGGCTACTGTGTTAATTAGGACCACACTCTCTGCACTAAAAATCGCCACCCTGTTTGTCGCTCTGACGACCGGCGCCTGGGTTACGGCCTCCCCCGAACAGCGTGATCAACATCTACACTGGGTCCCACCACTGGTTTTCAGTGTTATGAACAATAATGCAGCTGACTCACTACCGAATGGCGCCCATTTTTGAGACAATAGAGGCGCTTAAGAGCCTCTTGACTCAAGAAGGCGATTAAAAAACCAACCTTGCTTATTTTGTCTCACCATCTTTTTAGAGAGCGCTATGCCAACCTCACCCGCAACACAAACCGTGATACTGACCGAAAAACCCTCACAGGGACGAGACATCGCCCAAGTCATTGGCGCACAGCAACGACGAGAAGGCGCCCTCTTTAATGACCGATACATCGTTACCTGGTGCATTGGACACCTGCTCGAAATGTCACCACCCGAGGCGTATGACGCACGCTATAAGCGCTGGTCTCTGGAGACCTTACCCATAACCCCTTCGCAGTGGAAATTAACCGTCCGCTCCTCCGCTCAAAAGCAGTTCAATGTGATCAAATCACTTCTACAACCGTGCCGCTCCGTCATCATTGCAACAGACGCCGACCGAGAAGGGGAGGTCATCGCAAGAGAGGTTCTGGATAAATGCCGCTATAAAGGCACCATTCAACGTTTATGGCTCTCCGCACTCGACCCAAAGAGCATTCGAAAGGCCTTCTCACAACTTCAACCCGATGAGAAAACACGCCCGCTCTACCATGCCGGTCTCGCCCGATCACGCGCCGATTGGCTGGTTGGCATGAATCTGTCGCGCTTCTATACCCTATTAGCACAACGTGGTTATGGCCAACGCTCCGTCCTCTCTGTGGGTCGAGTTCAAACCCCCACCTTACGCTTAGTGGTCGATAGAGATCGCGAAATAGAGGCCTTCAAACCTCAACCCTACTGGGACCTCATCATCACCGCTCAAACCGATCAGCATCAATCGTTCCTTGCAAAATGGCAGCCTGATAAGAGCGCTCGCCAACCGGCACTCGACGCCAACAACCGCTGTCTGGATGAGCAAACTGCCAACGCTTTGGCCGAGCATCTCGTCGGAAAAAAAGCAGCCATACGCACTGTAACAGCCGACAAAAAGTCGGTGCCGCCCCCGCTGGGGTATGACTTATCGTCACTGCAGACAGAAGCCTCATCCAAATGGGGATTCTCAGCCGATAAAACACTCAAAATTGCTCAATCACTCTATGAGACCCACAAAGTCTGCTCATACCCTCGAACCAGCTGCACCTACTTGCCAGAATCGCAATTTAATGACCGACACGACATTTTAGAGGCCGTTGCCCATAATCTACGCTCACTTCAACAACCGATCGAACAGTGCAACCGAACATTAATATCTCGAATATGGAACCAGAAAAAAGTCGACGAAGCGGCTCACCACGGCATCATACCCACTGCACAAAAAGTCAACTTAAAAACATTAAGCGATGATGAACGCAGAGTGTATGACAGGATTTGCCGACGCTACATCGCACAATTTTACGGCCCTCACCAATACCGACAGACCATCATCACACTGCTCTACACCACAAAGCTCGATTATGCAGACGCTACACAAAACAATAGAGAAAAAAACAGAGATACACATCGCAAAGGTGATGAGCATGAAACCTTTATTGCATCAGGAAAAGTCATCTTAGAGCCTGGCTGGCACAATGCGTATACCACCCCATTCAGCACACGCAAAAAGAGCGAAGCCCCACCCAGCAGCTCAGAACAGCCTCTCCCCAGCGTCAAAAAAGGAGAGATGATCGACATCACCCACAGTGAACTGCAAGCGAAAAAGACCCAACCCCCACCGCGCTTTACAGAGGGCTCTCTTATTCGCGCGATGAAATCAGTCGGACGCAGCATACAAGACCCCGCCTTAAAAAAAGTACTCAGAGAGACATCCGGTATTGGGCAAGAGGCAACACGTGCAGGCATCATCAAGACATTATTGCAGCGTGAATACCTTAAAACGGATAAAAAAAGATTGATCAGCACCCCAAAAGGACGTGCTCTGATCGATGCTGTACCAGAACTTGCAAAAAGCCCTGAAACCACCGCACTGTGGGAGCAGGCACTGGACGACATCGCCCAACAACGCTCAAACATTTCAAGCTTTATACAACAGCAACAGGATTGGATCACCACACTGGTCAACAGCCGTGAACGCCCCGTCATCAATATGGCCGGCGTAACCGCTTCGGACCCAGCAGCGCAACCGACTCACAAAAGAGAACAGAGACGAAAGCGACAACACCTTCAACAAAACACCCGACAAACCAAACCGTACAAAGGACCCATAAAAACCGAAAACAGAGCAGTACCCCCCAACAGCAAACCCAACTGCCCCGCATGCGGACGGGAGATGAAACAGCGCCAAGCTCGCTCAGGAAAAGGTGAGCCTTTTTGGGGTTGCAGTGGATTTCCGAGCTGCCGCCAGACGCTGTCTATGGGCGCGAAAGGAAACGACAGAAAATAGGAGCCCATCGTTGGCCCTGCTATATCAAAATACCTCGCAATCAAAATACCTCGCAGCCCTCCCCCTCTGTAGAGACTGCAGTACACGTAAGCTGATAAATCCCATGTTTTCTTATCAAGGCCACAACATTCGGTTGACTAAAACATAAACGGCTTAATATAATCATGCTCACTATAGAATCAATTATGGCACAAACCAAAAATTGATCGACTGATTTCACCATTAGAGTAGGGGAAACGCCTTTGCCATCTCAAATATCTAGGCCAAATAGCATAAATATACCTCGCCCCGCTAATACAGGATTCAATAAGCAACACGCCCTTCCAATACCTTCTGAAAAAAGCGGATTGGAGAAAAGAGTATTGGAGAAAAGTGTCTTACTAGACAAATTAACCAATCTGCCAAACAACAAGCAGAGCAAGCCAAAGACCTCTCTAAGCAGTGGTTCAACGCATATTTTATCAACCCCCCAACATTCAAGAAAATTTTTCTGTCATGACACTCTAAGCGAGCCTAACACACTTAAACAGATCGTAATTAAGCGTCAAGCAGAGGGTCAAGAATTAGTTGATCTACTGAAAGCCACTGTTCCTAAAAAAAACGCAAATGCCACGACCTATAGAAAAGAGCAAAAAGGACCTGTTCATCAAAAGGGCGTTGAAGATGCTTTCAAACAGCTTAGTAAAGCAGGCATTACATTCACATCCAGAGAGTCTAAGAAAAAAAACATAGATCTTGATGCAGCAAACCCTGCCTTTCAAGGAACATTCACCTACTACGGTAAAGCGGCCAAATATGACAATAGAGGCGATATAACAAAAATCAGAATGCGCATTCGATATTATATTGAGGGCCAATCAGACAAAGAAACGGGCCAAGCCTTTGATGTAAAACGATCCAGCAAAACGGATCAGGCCGGTTATGTGGAACTCAAAATTAAAAACCCTAGAAGCAGTGAAGAGGGGTATGTTGATAAATATAGAATCATCGTACCTGACCCACTTATCTACAAACTGATAAACCTGGACCCTAATTCAGACAGATTCGATCACGACATCAATGAGTTACGCGAAAACATATTGAAGCTTAGTATAGAAAATAAACCGTTAAACAAATCCGACACGGTTAACGCAATGATAGAAACCATCAAAGCGCTGGCCATACAAGACACGGGGTTTATAAAACCTCACCTTGCTATTACTTATGCACGAGATGGCTATTCACTCAAAGAAGATTATCCCATAGATATTTATAAGAAAAAGGGGCTCTTAGGTCGAATAAACCCATTAAGCAGCAATATGAAAGTCGAAAAACGCACTAAAGAGATAGAGTATCAATTGACGGTCGATCGTTACATATCAGCGCACAAACCTTTACTCCCAACGAGTGAAAACCAGCCCATGCCCATTACGGAGCACTTTAACCCAGAACAAAAAACGGAAGTATACCGCTACCCTAAAGAGATTCGTGTTATGGAGTTTAAACAGCCCAAACCTATGGCTGACTTTCCGGAAAAAAAACAAAGTGAAACACACAAAACGTTATCTGCCAATTTAGTCGGCCTACTCGAAAATAAGCGCGCATGGGGAAGCCCTGAAACTCAGACTGGAAAATACGGTACATTCAGAGCGCACCTGAATGGCGCTTTCACCCCGCCCGTATTAAAAAAGTATAATTGACACGTTTATATTTTTTTCACACAAAAACAAGCACCTGCATACAAACACCCGATCTTGAGCTGTAGAAAAAGCCAGGCTGCAACCTAAGAGGAATACTCATTTTGAAACTTAGTCATCTATTTAAGAAGCCAATCCAGTATATTGGCCATATAGTCGCGAGCCGATCCACGACCTCGAATGAGTTTCAACCTCAACAATCCCCCATTACCCAGAGAGGGGATGTTATTAGCGACATGCGGCAACCACAAGACGAAACCTATTTCAATCCAAATCTCATTCATAGCTTGGACCAAGGGACGCTTGACCCACGACACTCCAAAGAAGTGATCGATTTTATTGATCTACACTTTATTGACAACAATCAGTTCTCTCCAGAAAAAATCAAGAAATTCATTAATGATCTTAGGCACCAACGTGAAACAATTGTGCTTGATCTTCACGAAACCGTTATCAGTGAAAAGATGCAAACCGATACTAAGAGCTACTTTGAAGCAAGTAAAAAATCAGATATTCGAGGCCTTGAGAACAGCGCTGATGTCCTCATGGGATTTGATCAGTTTGTATTACCCACTGCCCTTAAAATTGAACAGCTTGTAAATGCACATATAGATACGTATGCCAATCAAGTTCATGTGGGCAGTGAGGTTAGAGGGGAAGCATTAACAAGCCAACATGCCATCTTGGGACTGATTCGTGAGTTCATTAATGGTTACGCTCCCTACTACTCTCCTAATAAAATTAGAACCTATTTCAGAAGTGACACCGAAATAGGCGGCATTATAAAGAATATGTTTCTGTCACATAAAATAAAAAAAGTTGATCCCAATGCTCTAGAGGCAAGCAACCTGGTCATTCCCCCTGAGAAACACCGTGATGTCGCAAACATTCTAGACAAAGAGGTTCCAATAGGGCAATGCTTGTCACCAGAGGATATTAAGAAGCTTAATGCCCATCAATTTGATCTATCTTTACTGAACCCAGAGAAACACTCTCCCTTTTGGAAAAAAATTGACGCCAGCTCATTTTTGGAAGAACTAGAAGAAGAAGCGAAGCTTTTCCCGCAACCAGAGGAAAAACTCACCTACAAAGGCCCCCGCTATAGAAGCTGGGGATCAACCAAAATGTCTGCCACATTCGTGCGTGATGGAAAAAAATATCTGATTAAAGTAAAGCTTGGAGGAGAGATCCACAGTGACATTTTATGCAGCCATCTACGCCGTGCCATGGGCTTTTACCAAGATAAAATGCAGCATCGTGAAAACCTTACCTTGCACCTTGGCAACAAAACCTACCAAGAATTTGAACGTGATATATCGATCAAATATGGCATCAACACCCTCAAGCAGGCGATTACTGAACGCGGCGTAGATAAGGAAGGTGAAGAGTGGGTTATCTTTAAGTGCGCTGCTTTAGAGCTGCGACCCGAATCAGAGATCAGAGCAACAACGATTGACCCAATCCTATATGATGGCGCCAATCATCGAGAACTCAGGGCACGACGACTGTTGAGAGGATTTCTTAGCTTAATTGACACCAAACCGACCAATCATCGCTTAGTATTTCAAAAGGACAAGAGTGGAACGTTAAGGCCACAATACCGATTTCAGGACCCAGGCTTATCCTTTGGAACAAGCGTCGTCATACAAAGACCACGCGACCTTCTCCGCTTCCCTCTAACCAAAAATAAAATAGAAGAGTATGATCGTAATTATGTGCGCGTAAACAAAAAGGGCGACGTTAGGATTACCTATAATGATGCCTATTTTCATAAACGGGATGATGATAAGGCAACTTATGCGGATTTCAAGTGGATGGCGCGCGTGATCGGCACACTCTCCGATGATATCATTAAGCACGGCATTGAGCATGCCGGCATACCTGAAGACTTGCAATCAATCTATTTTTATCACATTGGCAATATGAAGAATAGAACCCTAAAAGCCTTTGATTTAGAGCGTGAAGTCCATCATGAAAATGCCACCTTACCCATCAGCATCAGCCAAATAGGCCGCCTTAAAGATATTAATGTTCCAGAGGTGGTCAAGAATGGGAAAATTACAGCAACACACGTACCCGGCCGCTTAATGCTGCCAAAGTTACAAGAGACTTGGTTTACATTTTTTAATAGAATTTCAGGCATGGTAAAACAAGACGCGGTTTCAACTCCGAAGTGCAACAGGTTAATTTCGTGTTAATCGCTCAT
>JAYPBG010000167.1:4316-7813 GCA_038124075.1 Gammaproteobacteria bacterium | reverse complement strand
GAACAAATAACAACCTAATAGGCTGCTATTTCGCGCCAGCGACTATTTAAATATCGAGAAAGAATCTCAGCAGCAGGCAAACCGTCGATCTCCTTGAGTGTACGCTCATGCACAACCGATTCAGTAACAACCATCTGGCGCTGATGGGCAGAAAAGTGATGATCACTAAAACAGTAAACAGGTAGATCCGTTGAACATAGAACCAAAATGGCGGCATCGTTATCATTAACAAGCTCACTACCCACTTGATAATAAAGAGCATCGCTCGAATCTGCTTTTGCAGTACCCCCCATCAGCGTCATCCCCTCACCAACACCGGCCTGTATAGCCTGTACAACACACTCCTCCTTTTGCGTCATCGCCCCATTGAGCAACAATATTCCAAATTGATTTCTGCGCCGACTCCGCTCATCAAGCCGACCCCTAACCGATCGACCAAACTCATAGCCATCATTCAATTCAAAGCGATCCAGCTCGCCTAACACTCCCAGCTCGACATCAAAGTGCTCACCAGCAAAAAGGACAGCCACAATATTGCAACAGCCATCGTCCAAATACCCCCCCTCTCCGATCTGGCTGCTTGAGACCATTCCTATAATATGGGTGTCCCTAGTATTCATATGGGTGTCCCAAAAATCGTCCCCCCAAAAATCGGCCAGATGATTTGGTTTTATATTGCCTGAGCAAAAAAAAATAACCCATCCAATAGAGCGCAGCGAGCCCGCTTCTTCTGCCAGCTTCTCCTTGAGTTGCATTAACATTGACTTAGGGTCATGACCTGATGCTGTAATGCGCACTGCAGCTTGAAAATCATCACTTTTTTTCATAGAGCGTTTTTTCTGAACTGTTTTCTGAACTTTTTATTCTCTGCTCTGCTTTTTATCTTTATTATCCTTAGCCTATCTAACACCACAACAGTGTTCATATATTTGAGCGTGACAACCGTAAGTATAGATCAATCCTCGCTCAATTTTTCTCAATATTATGATATGCAATGTATATTTTCTAAAGAATATGACGGGGATGATGGCAGTTTATGTTGTTTGAGCTTTGCCACTTTAGAATCACAAGATGATCACTTATTGACCAATATGTAGTGGCGTAGTAGAATGTGTGCTGTTTTAAATTTTTACGCTATGGCCACGCGCCTTACTGCTAAGATTAGATACATTAAGAAATAGATATATGACGTATAACATCTCATTTACCCTGTTCTCAATACTCTGTTTAGCCCTCATACTGACGACCAGCAATACCGCATTTGCTGATGTTAGGCGTGAAAACTGTCAAATCATACATGATGAGTTCGGGCGCTATCAGAAGTGTGATCTCTATGAGCTGGACGTTAAGAGTGTACAGGAGTGTGGTTTAGAGAGAATCTATGATCGCCGTCGGAGCAGACATGCCACGCGCAACCGGTGCTTCACCAAATGGATTCCTACGCGCAGGTTTTTAGGGACCACAAAACGACGATTGAGCTCATAATTGAGCCCAATCCCGTTGTTAGTTTTTGATATTAGTTTTTGATGCGCCCCCAATACGCTAGCCAGCCCACTACTCGAGCGCTTCATCCGCTTCCAGTTCACGATTACGAACGATTTTAAACTCTGCTCGACGATTCAGTTGACGCCCTTCAGGGGAGTTATTGTTTGCAATCGGCTCAAGCTCACCATAACCTCGCGCTTCCATCCGTAAGTCATCAACACCCTTATCAATCAGATAGTGCAATATCGAGCGTGCTCGTTTTTGTGACAGCCAGTTGTTGTACGCAATGGTGCCTATATAATCTGTATGTGCTGAAATGGAGATATGGACAAATGGGACTTTATTCAGCTCAATAGCCATCTCATCAAGTATCTCAACAGCAATATCGGTCAACTCCCACGAGTTAAACTTAAACAGGACGTTGCTGTAGGTTCGATTAAACATCGCACAGCCCTCTTCATCCACCTTAAGGCCTGGCAGAGTGGATGGGCATTTATCAAGACGATTAATAACGCCATCACCATCATCATCCAAATAGGGCTCTTCACCACACAGGGAGGCCGTCTCACACACCTCAGTGACTATTTCAGTCACCTCTTTAGCACCCCCAAAATATTTCAAAGCACCCAGTGACAATATTTGAGCATCACCAGAAAAAGATTCATACTGAGCGCGCAGCCATACATCACTGCTCAAAGCGTAATCCAGCCCACCTTTAACCTTCAGTTGCATATCGTCTTTCTTGTCGACCTCTACTTGCGCATCGTTATCGATGTATGTAGCACCCACACCGGCAAACAAGGCAACGCCATTATCATGTTGCCATAGGTAGTATTGCAGATCGGCTGACCAAATAGAGTAATCAAGATCGAAGCGCTCTCCTGTTATTGAATGCTCCAGCTCCGCAGAGCCCGCATCACTGTATGAGAACTGTGCCATTATTCGTGGTGTTATATGAAAACCACCTAATAAGCTGAGAGCCAAATCGGTTCTATCTTCTATGGCAAAAGGTGTATCATCAACCAAAGGATCCAGTCGTGATACGCCCAAGCTCGCACCCAAATAGAGCCGCTTTGGCATGATGGGCTCTTCTGCAGCAGCAACCTCAGGGTCATTAGCCGGTCGCTCGCCAAGGGTAGTCGCCTCTTCGGAAAGAGCCTGAGCAGACAAGGCAGACAGTGAGAACGAAACCAAGCCCACCCCCCATGCACGACCGATTTTCATATTTTTAACCAAACTGCTTATTGTCCACTTCAAATTAGACATAGTTGCTCCCAAACATCATGCGCCAAGCACTCATCGTAATCCTTATTCGTTGTAACACTTATTCGTTGTAACACTTATTCGTTGTAACACTTATCGCCTACGTAAACCTAAAGCGGCTAAACCCAATAGCAATAGAGCAAACAGATCTAAGCTTCCACTTTCACCTTGAAAGGTGCTGGTTCTTACAGCACCGTTCGAAGAGGCGCCAGAACGGCCCGTGCCATTTGGGGTGTCAGCGTCCGCATAGTCAGGCAACAGATCACCATCAGCATCATTGCAAGGCCTGGTTGGGCACTCTTCTAAATCTGAGAAGCCATCTTGATCCGTATCCCCACTGCCATCGGTCATACCCTGTTCATTGCGATCATCTCCATCCAGATAATCTGGGATATTATCTTTATCGATATCGGTTGGGTGGTAAAAATCCCCACCCACCTCATCGGCTGTATCAATACCATCACCATCGTCATCATTGTCCAGGTTATTAAAGCGGCCATCACTGTCTGTATCTAGATTGTTGGGTTCAATATAGTCAGGCACGGTATCGCCATCGTCATCCCCAATCTCATCGCTGGTGGGTATACCGTCATTGTCATCATCGGGATCAAGATAATTGGGTGTACCATCGGCATCGGTATCTGGGCATGTCCCCAACTCCGACGGGCACTCTTCACGATCAAGTAAGCTGTCCCCATCACTGTCAGCATCATTTGAGCCATCGGGATCGGTTGGATCGGTTGGATCGG
>JAYPBG010000167.1:2541-4216 GCA_038124075.1 Gammaproteobacteria bacterium | reverse complement strand
TTGGATCAGTTGGATCAGTTGGATCAGTTGGATCAGTTGGATCAGTTGGATCAGTTGGATCAGTAGGTCCAACTACAAAATTATCAACCAGAGTCACCAGTGCACCTGAAGGAACCGTGACATCAAAAAAGGTAAGGTGACCATTGACGGCGGGTATCTCAGTTCTGATGGCTGAGGCATTGGAAAAATCTCCATCACCCTCTTCATCAATTAACAAGATCCAGTGCCGACCATCTGCTGGGTCGGGCGCATCCGTATCAAGGTCGAAAATGTTAAAGACCAAATCAAGCCCTGTGGCAATATCACTGTCCGCATGATCGGCAACAAAAGCCCAGACCTGAGCACGACGCTGCGTTGACGCTATATCATCAGGAAGCTCACTATCCACCACACCTGTCTGGCCATTGTGCCCAAATAAAAGGTACTCACCTTCATCAGGCACTTCACTCTGCAACACTTTGAGAATATCTGACTGTGCATGCGTCGAAATTGAAGGGTCAGCACAGTTAACGGTTTGAAAATGATAGAGGCCTGCAAGATCTTGCTCAAACTCACCGCCAAACTGACCGTCAAAATTGCCTTTTAAGGCATCTAAGGCATTGAGCGTGTCTTGAAAAGGGAGCTGATATTTATCCGTTAAACGTTGAGCAACCGCTTCCACTTCACAGGCATCCAGCGCTTGATCGTAGAGCACCACTTCGGCAATGACGTGGTTTCCGAAATGCTCATCCGCACCTATCACGGCCCTGTTTAAGTACATGTTGTAGAATAGCTGGCCACTCTCCTCTAAGCTCTTTGTTTCATCTTGAATGAAAGCACCGTTTTCATAAAAAGAGAGCGTGGCTTGATCTTCATACTGACTTGGTGCATGCGTCAAAGTAAACAGTACACCATTACTGAGATCAGCGGGCAGAGCCCACTCATCACCCTGACTGTTTTGCCATTGGTAATGTGTGTATGAATCATCTTTAAAAAGTTTAAAACCCCCTTCATCTCCAAAGGCACTCGAAAAGAGAGGGCCTTCAGCCTGTGAGGCGTCACCGCTTACATTACGAAATACCACAAACAAGGTATAGTCGCTTTGAAGCTCACCGGGCAGAGCCATTTTAAGTGCATCATTTCCTGAACCAAAAAAGCGTAATGCAGGCTGGCTGTTTAACCCACTTACATCAAGCTTCGGCCCACCAAGGGACCCTTCCGTGTGAGCATGGAGCTCATTGCCCGACAGATCCTTCCAACAGCAGAC
Source organism: Gammaproteobacteria bacterium (assembly GCA_038124075.1). Classification (GTDB taxonomy): domain Bacteria; phylum Pseudomonadota; class Gammaproteobacteria; order Pseudomonadales; family JAYPBG01; genus JAYPBG01. Next base: position 2,970 of record JAYPBG010000167.1, on the reverse strand, counting down.
ATCTAAACCCGTTGCCCCATCGCCTTCCAACACCATAGGCTCTGTGCATGCATGATCAACAAAAAGCGAATCTGTGCGGCTTGCATCCAACCAAAGCAGCAGCTGGTCCGCAAAGGGCATAACGACTGAACTAGGCGCCCCTCCCTCCAGCTCATCCTGCGCTGCCACCGTCTCAACGTGCAGCAGCATTGTTAAACTGCTGATGCCCAGTGAGACGCCAAGTAGGGTATTGGCAAACTTAAAACGCACCACTCGACCACTCACTTGATGGGACCGTTGGCCTTCATTCGCTTTACATTTCATAAACACTTTTCCTTTAATCGATAGATCCTAATCACACGATCATATAAAAACAGGCTGCTCAAGAGGGGAACAATACTACTCGACTCACCGAGCCTCAGCAAGCTTTGAGCCCCCCCTCTTTTACTT
>JAYPBG010000167.1:0-2521 GCA_038124075.1 Gammaproteobacteria bacterium | reverse complement strand
CACTCTGCCTCGTCGCCTCTAACCGTTCAGCCGCTGATTCTAAGGATGATTCAGCCGTATTCCTCAACGCATCTTTTGCATCATGGACCACCTCCGCCCCTTGGCCAACCACCTCTTTGCCCGCCTCAACGACGCTATCTGACACACGCTTAGCACCATCAGTCACACGCTCAGTAAGGGTGCCGGTTGTTTCAACAGCCGCATCCAAACCCTTTTCAGTAAGATCCGTAACGCTCTGTATCGCCTCTTTTGTTGCCTCTTTAAGTGTATGAGCGTCTTCTTGAGGCTCATCACCCCCGCTGCATGCAACCAAAAGCGCCGCAACCCCTAGAGTCATTGAACGTTTAGCTTTTTGCACTGCATAGCTTATTCCGCTTATGCCGCTTGTTTCACTTGTTTCGCTTATAAAGTTATCGACATTTTGTAACATTGCGTTCTCCAATTTTCTATCTCGTTGTCGTCTCTCACGGATACTCTATACAACACAGACCGTGATATTATATACAACACAGACGGTGATACTATGTCTCATCCCCAATAGAGTCAACCATCGTATCTCTATTTTGGTTCGATTATCATAGACTTATGTCATACGCTTACTGTAAATTCAGCCAATTGCATTAAGAGCCGCAAGGGGCTATGAGACACTCAATCCCCTGCAAACCTCGGTACCGAATGTTTCCTTATCATCATTCAGAAAAAAAGTCATCCGCAACGTGAATCAGTTCACAAAACGGAGTTTTTCGACAATTTTCTACCTATCTTTTCACCCCAACAGAGCTTTTCGATCTAACCCTACCATTGAAGAATAAATAGTAATCAACTTTACTTATATAAAGAAGAGAAAAGACAAAGAAGACAAAGACCTTAATCAACACCTGTTTTTGAACATTTAGAATATCTCGAATATTTAAAATATTTACGCGGCTGTTTACGGAATGTTAACGCGAATGTTAACGAGGTTCTTTTTCTAAAATACCTCCATTTTTTATTCGCCCTGATTTTATGAGAAGTTATGCATATAGGGTTCTAATGATCATGCTGTATTTTTGCATCAGTAGTAAACATCTTATTAGCTGGACACGCGCTTTAGGCCTCACACTCTCTATTATGATGACGACACTTGTCGGCTGTGGAGGTGGCGGCGACCCCCATGCTGGCTCAACTCCTCTATCCCCCAGCACAGAGAGCAATAACACCGCTGATAACGATGAAAGCACTGAGAGCACTGAGAGCACTGAGAGCATTGAAAGCGACTCGGGATCCAGCATAAATGATGATACCACCAGCAACAGCGAGACCAGCAGTGAAAATGCAAAGCTTGAACTGGGTCGATCCGAATACCAATTGCAATGCGCCAGCTGTCACGGCAGCAGCGGTGAAGGCACGGTATTAGGCCCCGCGCTTACCCCTGACGATTGGACCCTCACGACGCTTGCCACCCGAATTGCACAAACCATGCCAACAGATGATGTCTCCCGCTGCATTACAGACTGCGCTGAAAACACCGCGCTCTTTATTCTCAACCATTTCATAATCGAAGAGGAGACAAGCGAACCAGAAGAGGATTCGACAGATCAAGAGCCTAGCACTGATAACAACAGCGATACGGATACCGACCAAGAGCCCCCCCCCGAAGAGGAGGCCTGCTCGATTGATCTTGAGTTTTTTGAAACAGAAATTTGGAACCCGATACTGACAGACTGCATCACATGCCACAACAGCCAAGGACCCGCAAGCGCCACGCAATTCCTATTAACCGCCGATACTGAAGAGGGCTATTTAGAGACAAACTTTGAGAGTATGGCCTCCTATGCTGCGATTAATACACCCATCCGCAACGGTGCAGAGTTGCTGCTCTCAAAGCCAAGAGGCATTGCACATGGAGGCGGGCAACGCCTCTCAATGACGACCGAATCTGAAGACTACCTCAATATGGTCGAAATGCTGGAACGGTTCGTTAACCCCACACCCTGCGATGGTGAAGAAGAGGATGGCTCAGGTGTTACAGAAGTCGACTTAGCGAACTTTCTGGCCGGTATCAGCCCAAACTCCAACCTATCCACACTGCGTAGAGCCGCTATTCTCTTTGCTGGACGCATACCAACAACCAACGAACGTGAAACCGTTGAGAACGGTGATGATGAGGCCCTCAAAAGCACCATCCGCAACATGATGAGAGAGGATGCGTTTACACGATTCCTCCTCGAGGGAGCCAACGACCAACTGCTGACCAATAAATACCTCAACGACAGTACGCCAGCCGTAGAACTGCTGGACGAATCAGGCTACCCAGACGCTTTCCTACATATTGAAGAAGCGTATACGATGGCGTATAACTCAATACTTGCAACAAACGGTGGCGATGCAGAGGACGCCGAAGCCGGCGCTGCTGAAATACGCGACGAAGCCTGGGTAAGCACCAGTCGAGCCATCGCTATACAACCATTGCGCACCATCACCTATTTTGTCAATCGTGAAGACCCCTATACCAACATCTTGACCACAGATAAAATGGTAG
>JAYPBG010000166.1:0-7853 GCA_038124075.1 Gammaproteobacteria bacterium | reverse complement strand
ACCTCATGCTCTCTGAGACGACGCTCTAACACTCCGTTACTGCCTTGGGTATCTTCTAATACTTTCTGATTTTCATCGAGGGCCTTAGTCAGATTAAGCTCAGTTTCATGCACCCATTTCTGCGTTTCCGAGCGCATGGTGCAGATTTTTTCAGATTCGCTCTCCAAACCTGCTTTGATTTCATAACAGGATTGTTCAAATTGTCGCGTGGTCTGCGCCATCTCTCGAATGGCGTCACTCTCTTGCCGACATTCATGAACATGCTGCTCAACAGACGCATTGATCTGTTGACAGTGCTCTACATTCGCCTCTGCCGACTTTCTTAAAGACTCCGTTTTATCTAAAAGCACCGCCAGCTGATCGCTCTTCTCCTCAAGCGATCGCTCTAATGCGTCCATCGACTCATGCTGCTTAAACAGTGCATCGCTGCGCTCTTGAATATCCACACCAACAGAGCGCATTTGATGTATATGCTGGACCACAATTCTTGCCGTGCGTTTACCCATATCGGCCACAGTGTCCACTTTTTCCCGCAGACGCTCATTTTCCTGAGACGCCTCTTGCTTCTCCCGTATTAGAGCGGCCTGATCTTGTATCACCTCATCCAACGCTGCAGTACGCGTTGAGTGCTGTGCAATGATGCGTTCATTCTGCTTCTGCTGTTCCGCAAGCTTCTGCGTTAAATCGATGATATTACTGTATTGCTTCGCCTGCTCTTCATGCCGCCTCTGTGTATCTCTGTGCAGCTCAACACTGTTCTCATGAATCTTTCCCCCCTCTTGTAGCAGTAACTCTATACGGGATTCAAGCGACTCGATCTTGCGCATCTGCACATCACCTTTGGTCACCTGCTGTCGAGAATCACGCAACAGCGTCTCACACGTGCCTTTTAAGTCATCAACCGACTGGCGCGTTTCATCGCTTTTCACCTGATCTTTTCTCATCTGCAGCTGCAAGGTGACACTTTTTGCACGATGCCTCAATAGGTCTTTAAGCATAGCGTTAAAGAGCGCTTGATTTGATCGGTTTTCCTCTGCCAATAGATCATACGCCTGCAGTGCCTGATCCGCCTTTTCCTGAAGCGCATCCATCATCGTGAGCCGTTGCTGTGTCTGCTGAGCGAGCCGCTTCACCTCCTTACAACTTTTATTCGCTAAGGCTGCCGCCTGTGCACTGCGGTCGATCCCTTCCGACACATCTCGATCGTGCGCCTCTCCTTTTAATAACAACAGCTCCATTTGATCTGTATGATCAGCAAACCGATCCTTCATCGTCGTCTGCAACTGAAGTGTCTCTTGCGATAACTGCTCTAAGACCCTATTTTTTTCAGTTAACTCAGCATCATACTCGGAAAATTTACCGCAAATCGCCTCATTTTGATCACTGTTACTGTTCACTCGCTTTTGAAGCGCTCTAACAAACCGGATATTATCAGAGAGCACCTTCTGAGCTCTTTTGTTCGCTTGAGTCAGTAGGCTCAGATCCGCCAACGAGGTTTCAACTCTCTGCTCAACAGCACCGACCTGCCCCTCACCTTGAGCCACTTTCTCCAATACTGATTCCAACAGCGTCTCTAATTCACCGTTGCGTTGTGACTGCATCTGAATCAGCGCATTAGCCTCACCCTGTTGTGCTCGCAGCTGTTCGGCCAATGCATAGAGGTCTGCCATTCGTTCGCTCTGTTCATCATTGATCCGGGCACTGCTTTGATTCAATGTCTCACATTGATCAAACAGCATATCGGCTTTCGATTGGTGCTGACGCTGATTTTCAAGCACCTCCTCAAGCGCCTCCTCTTTTTGAGCCACACCGTTTAATGCCACTTGACACTGGTCAAAAAGCCCATGCAGCTGCTCTTTCATCTTTGCAATGGACGCTTGCAGCGCATGGTGGCTCTCAAAACGCTGCGCCAAATCCGCTTTTGCGCCATCAAACTGTTGTGTTGCCTGATGCATTTGATCAACAACATCACGAAAATCGGCTAACAGTGATTCATACTTCATCTCACCGTCTTGAAACCTTCCCTGGAAATCTTCTGAACCACGTTCGATACGACTCAAAAGTTCACTGGCACGGCTTAAACAGTCATCCCCCGTACTGCGCTGATGCTGTGCAGCCGCTTCAAGCTCTAAAATGCATTGCAGTTTATCCTCACACTGAGAAAGTGTTCCTTTTATTTTTTGGTTGATCTGATCCAGTTTGGTTTGTAGGTTCTGAGTCTTTTTATTCAGCTGAACACCGTCGTCAACAATATTCTCTGACGCCTCTCGAATCAGCCGCTCTGCACTGTTTTTAATCTCACTGTTCTGATCGCACAGCGCTTGACACTCTTTAAGCGACGCTTCAACCACATCCCGAGTTGACTGCATACTCTCCAGCACTCTGACCGACTCCAACGCGGCCGCTTGAGCTTGAAGCTGAGCCTCCTCAATCGTCTGCACCACCTCATCGTTTTTACTGCTCATTTCATCGATTCGCTGCTCATGCCCCTCTGCACGCGCCAACACAGCTTCTGCATCATCTCTAAACTGCTCTTGCTGCTTCAAACTCTCTTCGATAATATTATCAACACGCTCATTTAAGAGCTGACACTCATCAACAGCATGATTCATTAATTTATTTAGGCGCTCCGAGTCTTTTGTCACAAAGTCCATCAGTGATTGGCGCTCTTCTAACGCTTTCAACGTCTCTTGCATCGCCACGAATTGATGACCCGTGCCTTTCTGATGCGGGCCTCTATCAGCAGACCACTGATTCACTTGCACTGAAAGTGCTTCAACGGATGCGCGGGCTGCTCTATTTTCTTCAGACAGACCTCTTAACTGATGCAATAGTGCGCGCGCCTCTTTCAACTCTTCAGGCGTCAATAAGTGCTCACTCTGGTACTGCTCAAAAATTGAAAAAAGATCACGATTCTTTTCGCTCTGATCGGAGATGATCAGATCCATTTTATCCTGCTGCCCCTGCAGCGCCTCTTTCAGTGACGCTATATCACCTTTTATCTCAGCATGATCAACGCGCACTTCATTTAAAAACGCGTCCAATTCAGACGCATCATACAGGTCCGACGAAGGGCTCTCTTTCAATGAGTCACGAAAGTCTAACAGAAGCGCCTGTGCATGATCTTTTATCGTGAGCATCTGCTTTCTCACCTCACGTGTCTGATTCAGCTCAGAGGAGACCCTCTCTTGCAGGTCGACCAGCTCTGCTTGCCTCTGCTCTAAACGCTCATACGCCACATTCACCTTTGTATGCTGATCTTCGGTACGTTTTTCAGCCCTATCGATCTGATCCGATAACACCAGCACCTGATCAAGCGCACTCTGCTCTTGATCAAAATGTTCTTTAACCTCTCGCTCTAACGTCTCTGATCGCCCTTGATACGCAACCACCTCATCGAGTACCGCTTTGATTTCATCATCCAATGTTTTCAACGTTTCAAAAATATATTGTCCATTATCAACACTTTTTAATACGGCCGCACTGGACGCTGCAAACACTTTACTCTGCTCGTACAGTGAGCGGCACTCTTCAACCACATCAGAAACCTCATTGCGGTAGTCAATCACACGCTGCAAATTAACCAGTGAAGTTTTCGCCACCTCTTCCGCACGACCACATGAACGCTCAGCACTGTCTGCCGCTTTTTGCGCGCCCGTGACCTCTTTCTCCACCTGATGTTGCATCGTTGTTAACTGTTCAAGCGCCGCATGACACTCTTCACTCAGTTTAACCTCTGAACGCAGGCAGCTGTCTCGCATTGCCTCAACGGCAATCAGTTGCCGCTGAAGCGCATCGTGGCTCTCTTGTATCTGTGCTGTATTATCTTTAATATTGATCAGCTCAGATTCCGTCAGCATCGCAGTATGGCCATCATGCCCCTGTTGATTGACTAGGTAGTTATCCAATACCTGGCATCTTTCAAGCGCCAAATTTGCATCATTATTCACCTTATTGAGCGCATCGGTGACCTTACTGTTTTCTTGAAACAGTTGCGACACCTTCTCTGATAACTTCACATTCTCCTTTTGCTGACTCTCGATAGAGACCAATAAAGCGCCATACCTCTGCTCATCGACCGATGAGCCCTCACCCGATTTACAGTATTTCCTCATCTCTGTCAGCCCAGAGGCCACTTGACGGTTTAAGAGTATATTCTGTCTCTGCAACGCCCGAGTGATCTTCTCCAGCTCATCCAGTGAGGCTTTAGTCACTTCGGCATCACTTATGAGCGCACGACACAAAGAGGCCTCTTTAACCACCTCAGCCAAAATAGAGTCACTCACGAGCGGATTAGACTTGTTCGGCATCCGGTTTTTTAACCAACTCTTTTTCTTACGCTTTTTAAATTTACCCTCTCTTTGGCTAGGTGATGCCTCTTGCGCACGCGATGAAGTCTCTTGCCGCGTGCCTGAAAAAAATAGGCTGCTCAGTTTGATTTCACTGCGGTGGGGGCGCGATCGCGGCTGTTCAACGGCTTTTGCGACATCAGTAACATGTTCAAAATCAATCTGATTATATTCGTCAACCTTCTTCTCATCCGATCTGTTATCGACATCGCCGCTGTTTGAGTAATTTTTATCGTCATTTTCTTTTGTCATGCCAAAACCCTTTAAAAATGCAACCCTCGACCTTGATTTATTAGAGAATCGATTCTTCATCCTTGAAGAGAACATCATCCACTGTACCTACCTGTTACCTATTGAGTTCAACAATCCATATTACTAACAGTAATGAAGTGCAAAGTCCCTGCCAGATGCAGCAGTAAAATGAAAAATTTCGTTATTGGAATAAAGCGAATGCATGTCTGAACAAAGCGAGTTCAGGAGCGGAATTTAATTTAAGGTTCTACCTATACGGTAAAGCGATGGACCAACTCCTGTAGCCTTGCGCTATGCCCCTTTAATGCTTTGAATTTATTATTCAAACCAGATATAGAGCCATCCATCTCTACCAAGCGATCACACATATAACCGCTCAGCTCGGTACAACTCTTGATTTCCCCCATCTGCTGTCCAGCGGCCGTCATAATCTCGTGTGATGCATCATTTACTTCATACACCTTATTGAGCACCTGAGTCATGGACGCTTTTAACTGATCAATACGCACAGCGATCTCTTGGGCAGACTCAACAAACAGCTCCGTATGCTGAACAATCTTATCACTTCCCTCGATATTACCCAGTATGGCACGCTTAGCCAGCTTAGTGGACTCACTGGTCTTAACGGCTAATTGACGGATCTCATCGGCAACGACCGCAAAACCTCGCCCCGACTCACCCGCTCTCGCTGCTTCGACCGCCGCATTGAGTGCCAAAAGATCCGTCTGAACAGCAATATTACTGATCAATCCAACCAACCGCTCCATCTCATAGGCATTTTCATTCATCGCCAAGATCTCATTTTTAAAGACTTCTGTGCCTTTATTAAACGTATCCGTATGTACCATCAACTCATCTAAGCTGCTTATGCTCATATCCAAAGAGGCGCGCGCATCGACGGTAAGGCGCTCGGTTGCATCGGACTGTGTACTGATCTGATGACTCTCAGCGGAAACGTGCTCATTTAAAATCCTCACCTCTACCGCATCCTTTAAAGATACCTTGGAGTCGCTGTTGAGTTGCTTAGCGATAGCACTACTCTCTACAACTGAGTCACCCACTTTCTCACTGAATTCCATCACCTCCTGCACAATCAGCTGCAGCTGCTCAATCATCTCATCAATCAGCTTACTGACGGTCCCTATTTCATCATCACTCTTCAGACATACACGCTGAGTCAAGTCCCCACTGCCCCGTGTCATCTGCTCTAATAGATCCACCATCTTTGATATAGGCTTACACACTGAATAACGCACCAGCAGGCTCATCACACCAGAGACCAGCATTGCTAGTGCACACAGAGCGGTAATACTCCATAAACTGATACGACTCTCTTGCGATACACTCTGCCCCAGCGTTTGTGCCTCCTCAATTAATTGGCGGACAACGGCATCCAATTCAGTTCGAAGCGTCATCAATTTAGGCCCATAGTGGTCACGCATTATAGCGGAATCAACACGCCAATTCTCGCCTTGATGCACTTTAACACTGCTTTTCACCAGATCAGCATACACCTGATAAGCGCTGGCCAACTCATCTGTAGCATCTACAACATCGTCTGGCAGCTCATCACTTAAATCAGAGAGCATCTCCAAAACCTGCTCAACACCCAGCATATACATATTGGCATCACTAAGCGCAACACTGTCTCTAAACCCAAAGAAGAAGCGCAACTCAGCACTGGCCAAAAGAAAGCTGTTTCTTAATGAGGCTGCATTGGCCATGCTCTCTTCTAGATCATACTCATCATCCTCAAGACTCTCATTAAATACAAACAGCAAGTCATCAATTCTCTGACTAACACCCATTTCAATAGGGCGAATCTCCTCTAACGCAACTCTGACGGCCGGCATATTTTCACGGATATCCTTCTGCAGGTCGATTAATTGATTTTGCTGCTCGTGAATCTCAGAGAGCAAATGCTCAATGACGTCTACATGCTTCATAAGACCCTCTTTATGCAAAGGATCTGGATCATTTTCAACCAACCGTTTAAGGGCATTTAGCCGTTCACTCGTTTTATCAACACTGCTTTTATACCTCTGCTCATCCTGAGCCGACTTACTGATGATAAAAGTCCCTAGCTGAGCAGACGCCTCTAATACTTGATTCGCCAGAAGAAGCGCCTCCGTGCTTTGCGGATAATATTGATCCACCATACGCTCGACGTCGTTTTTAACAATCGATAAGGTGATATAGGAGCAGACCAAGATCACTGAAATCAAAGTAATAGAGAGCAAAAAATTTAGAAGCAGCTTTCTTTTTATGGTCAAGTGCATTTGTTTTTTATACCAACTTTATTTCAAAACATCTTACCATCAGATATGTTGGGCTCAGCTATAGCTGCTTGACAAGTAATGTACCTAGGCGCCCGACGAGCCCAAGCCGCTGAGCGTATAGATAATACGTGTGCGGTTGGGCGAGGAAGGCAACAACGGTACAGTACTTGTCAAGTGGCTATATAAAACACCTTGAAGATCCTACTGCGTAGGATCCATATAAAATGTTGAAAAAATATAATCCCTTTCAGCCATACTTTCATGACACTCTCCACAAAGAGTAAACACCTTATCATCATGTATACGACCATTCACTTCTACTTTCCCATTCACATGCGACTGAATATACTGCCAATCACCATACTTGGGGTCAAAACCAGGCTCACGTTTTATCATCAAAGTGAGTGACGACGGCCGACCAGGCGCCCCCCCTTTAGAGAGGTAATTCTCTTTCAGAAAAATGGTACCGACAGGGTAACGATCAAAAAGAGGACCCTCTTCATCCTCATCCTCATCCTCATCCTCATCCTCATCCTCTTCGTAGATACGCAGATACTCTAGATAGTTATTTTTATATATTTCACTGTGCTCATTCATATATACAACAACAAATTGCCCCCAGTGCAAACCGGAATACTCAAAACCAGATAACCTATGCCATGTATGCCTGTAATTTTCAGGCACCTGATTAGAAAATTGACTGGGAATATCAAAAATCAACTCTCTAAACGGGTCATCTGTATTGGGCTTATAAACAATACTCGCAGTGTCCTGCCCCGCCTGCGCTGACAAGCGCGCACTCAGTAAAAACGAGAAAATCAGAGCCGCACATACAACCTTCGGCATAACACGAAAAATAACAAAAGAGTTGAAAGTTTTCATCTTTAGCTTAATCCTCACTGTTATTCACTCCTTATTTGAGCTCCAGCACTGCTGAGCCTCTTTTCTTGCCTTTCTTGACAAGATCCACCTC
>JAYPBG010000165.1:1778-7887 GCA_038124075.1 Gammaproteobacteria bacterium | reverse complement strand
CTTCCAGGGCTTCATCCAACCACTGAGCTACCTTGGCGCGCCCTGTTTTATAGTCGATGATCAAAAACTGATTCTCTCCAACTTGATCTATGCGATCGATGCGCAGCCGCATCTCAAAATCATCGATCACCTCGATTTGCCCCTCCTCGACCGCCACCACATTAAAAGGGGCGCGCGCCTTCTCATGCTGCAACCACGCCGTGGTCAGCTGCACCAAACGTTGCGACTCAAGCTCTAAAAAATGTGTCGAGAAACTCTTCTGCCGCTCACCCAACAACCCCTCCATCGCCACAGAGGCAGACTCAGCAATCAGCAGCTCGAGCGCTTCGGCAGAGAGGTTATTTAAATCATCTTGACTGCGTGTCTCACGCCAAAAATGCTGCAGTGCAAAATGAACTGCATCACCGCGCTCTGCAGGCGAAAGACCTATCCTGGGAGACTCCACCTCTTTTGCTTGCAAACGATAGCGCACAAACGCCTTAAAGGGGCATGCACCTTGATCTCGAATAATATGCGTCCCCCCGGTTACCCGCTTGCCCACAGGCAAAGGCGGGCCGGACTGCTCAGAAAAGTGGATCCGCTCGGCACAACCCGCCAGTGTCAAAAGAGGGTCTGAATAGCTCTGATGCGAAGGGGTCGGCGCCTCTTGCGCTTCTGAAAATTGACGCAGAACCGGTGAAGGCAGTAAGATTCGATCCTCCTCTTGTTGCGACCAACTTAATACCAAGGCGTGATCAGTCGCCCGCTGAAAATCAGATAAGATATCACGCGCCAATGCGAGCTCTCGCTCAGGTGAGGCGTGTGGCAACTGCTTTTCACGCTGAAGCGTTGCGGGCAAAAAAGGGTTGGGTCTGACCGCCTGCGGCCAACGGTCGGCCTCTAGGCCGGTCACCCACAGATGATCAAACTGCTGACCGTCCGCTTCCAGCAGGCCTAAAACCTGAATAGGAGCCTCATCGGACTGCGCTTGATAGGTCATACCTTCGCCCGATTGTCGCAACAGCGTTAAAGCCTGAGGGAGGGTATATTGAGAGAGGGCATCATGCTCAGAACGATCACTGACCCGCTGCAGCGCCAAAAAGTGCTCAACTGACTCAAACCATTTGCTGTGCATCTGATACTCACTGCTGGAGAGGGTACGCTCCCCCGGCCACCCCCAGAGCGCGAGCCACTGCTGAAAAATACGCAGCCATCGATCCAGCGTGTGCGACTGTTTGATCGCATACTTATCACTGTTAACAAACGCCTGAGCCTGTTCAACCCGCTGCATAAAATCGGGTGCCGGTCGCGGTTCACGCTGAATCCAATCCAGAAGCGCCGACCATCCAAACCGCTCAATCTGACGTTTGCGCAGCTGACGCTCAAGCTGTTGTCGAGTGAATGCCTCCCGTTCTGCCCCCCCCAAAAAAGGCGACCGTAACAGCCGACAGAGCGAAACCAGAAGCAAAGGTGATTTCAACAGGGCTAACAGTTCAAGTGCTATGTGTAAAATAGGCGTCTGCCAGATTGGGATGCCACCGGATATATTGACCCAACGCCCCAAGATAAATTCAGGGTGCGCCTCTTGCTCACTCTTATCACCCTCCCCCTGATCGCTGGCTGTTTCTGAAGGGTTATCCCTCTGCTGTTCATCGGCGTGCTCTTCATCGGCATGCAGAGGGCGAGCGGCAGCACGCATCTGCTCAGGCCAGCCATGGCGGATAAACAGCCTCTGAATAAGGGCCCGATCCTGCTCTAAATGGGGGACCACGATGCCAATGCGCGGCGCGAATGCACCCTGCCCCCTCTCCTGGCTGGCCAATGACCATGCCCAGGCAATCGCCGCTTGATACTCTGATGTGCGATCCCGTTGTGCAGCCAGCCTTACAGGTGCAGCGGCACGCTTCGGCTCGACTCGGTGCACGTTCAGCTGATACCGTGTTTCAAGCAGAGCCAAAAAGCGCTTTTCACTGGGAGAGAAATAACGAAAGCCATACAACAAAACAGATGAATAGGGCGCAATGAGCGGGGCAAGGTCCAGATCCGACAGTCGCAGCAGCACCTTTCCCGCAGAGAGCCAGCCACCCTCCTTGCAACGTTTACGAAAACTGTTCGACCATTGGCAAAACTGCTGAACATCTTCATTCTCGCGCTGTGCAGCGTCATCGATCTCCAGCTGATAGTGATCGACCCACTTTTCCGCCTCTTGAACCAACCGGGCGGTGGCAGCAGGGCGAAGCAGACGATCGCCTGCATGACTGGCTCGAATGACCTGCTCCCAGAGGAACGGCTCTTGTTGTGGGGTAAGCAGCTGATCCATCGATGATGCGAGATCAACCTCACCCTCAACCGCATCCGCCCGCCACCAGTGGCGCAGTTGCCACGCCTCCCACAGTGATGCAATCCACTGCTCCCACGGCTCAACCGTTAACGTTCTCCAAACGCCTCCGTTCGATGATCGCGTTCGATCGTCCGCTTTCATCAGGTCATCGGTTAAACGCAAGCGCGTCGCAAGTCGGCGGTTTGGCGTTAAAACAAGCGCAGAGCCAGGGGTTGATGCCGTCAGCGCCTGAACCTCTTCGATCACATCGTACAAGGGTGGGGTTTGTTGTGAGCGATCAGGGGATTTGTTGGGGTTTTTCAAAGCGGTAGCCTACTCCGCCAATGAGGCGTATCAGTGAGGTGTTGGGAAAGATCAGCATCAATTTTGCGCCCAAATTGGTCATATGACGATCAATAATCAACTCATCCACATAACGCTGGTCGGCATAAACAGTACGCATCAGCTCTTCGCGTGAAAAAATTCGAAACGGATGTGACTCGAGTGTTTTCAACAGTTTAAACTCAACGGGTGTCAGTATAAGGGTTCGCCCACTGTGCTGTGAACTGTGTGATGACGGCGAAGCCGGGTCGCTTTGAACCGCTTGATCCAAGAGCGTTTGATCCAAGAGCTCTTGATCCAAGAGCGTTTGATCCAAGAAGAAGCGGACCTGCAGCATCGATTCATCGTACTCAATCCAGGGCGTTTTAGAGCCACCGCCTGCTGTGATCGCATCATGAGCCTCTAAAATAACACCGATCCGGGCAACGATCTCGCGCGGGCTGTATGGCTTAGCGATGTAATCGGTAATGCCTGCACAGTAGTTCTCACCCCGCTCATTGCTCGACAGATCACCGACCTCCTCCATATGTGCGATCAACACCACCATCGGCAGCTCACTGAAGCGTTGTCGAATCTGTTTAAACAGGTGCGGACCATCGGCAAACTCCACTCTTAAATTCAAGAGAATCAGCGCAGGCTGTTGAGACTCAATCACTTCAACAGGTGATAAGCCAGGCGCATCGGAGGCATCGGGGGCATCGGGCATGCAGGGGCTGTAAAAAATAGGCTCAAAGCCTGAGTGAACCAAAAAATCCTGAAAAAGATTGACCAATACGCAATCATCTTCAAACAGTAAAACGCTACGTCCGTTCCCTATGGCGCTCACAACCGCTCACCCATCATCATCCATCATCATCCATCTGTCTGTCTGTCTGTCTGTCTGCCTGTCGCTATCTAGCGATAGTACTATAATACTATTAATAGCGGTGCATTTTATCACACCTAAAAATCAAAACTGTAAAAAAGATCCAGTGCACGCTCCAGCCCACTGAGCGCCTCTAAATAGAGCTTTTGGTTTATCTCATAGCGCAAGATTAACGCATTGGCGGGCGCAAAAAGGCCGACAGAGTATTGCAAATAGAGCTTGTCAGAGAGCTCTCCGCCCACCACCAATTGAGCCTCATCACCACTGCCTTCGGTCGCCAGCTCCAAGTTACGTACACCGAGCGCTTTAGAGGCTTTTTGAGCCAAACCCGATTTCGCCAACCCAAGGGAGAGTGCAGCCTGAGTCAACATGCGTGTCTCGTCAACAGCCTCACCGTCGTCTGCTTGGCCGCTGTTGGGGGGGCGCCCTAAAATAATATAGGAGAGAATATCACGATCATTAACAGGCTGTTGACTTAAATCACCACCCTCATCGATCGGTTCTGCATAGAGCGTTGCCAAGGGTGATGTTGCAAACCCTTGCAACTGCAAACCTGCACTCACATTATACTTTTCAACCCGGCGCGCAGCCGCCACATCGATCCGCGGCAGGTGAATGGGCCCTGAAAAGATGAACTGCCCACGGTCAATCACCAGCTCTTGCCCATAGGCTTTATAGACGCCCTCCTTCAAGTCAATGGCGCCGTTGCCCGAGAGCCCGCCTTTTTCATCCCGCTGTACCGTGAGATCACCGGCTAACCGCCCGGATACACCATACCCTTTAAACGTTACTCGCTGACCGAGCAGAACATTCACATCGGCCGTCATCGCTTTCACCGCCTCTGAGACAGCGGGCAACGCTCCCCGCTCAGCATCCACAATAACGACATCGTCAGAGAGCGCCACGCGCTTTACACTCTGCTCTTTAATCGTCCATTTCGCTTCAGGGACCTCAAGATCACCGACGACCGAGATGACGCGATCACCATAATTCACCGTTAAATCGGGTGATAACCAGACCTGCTGGTCGGGCTTCATCTCATAATGGAGCCTATCACCTTTGAGTGACAGTGACGCCGTGATCGCATCGCGCGCCTGCCAATTACCCTCCATACTCAACTGCAGCGCTCCACCGTTGAGCTGCCCGCTCATCGTCGTTGACACAGTGCGATCCACGACGTTACCCGATGCCTGAACATCATTAAGCGTCAGCAACGGCTCGTCCAAGCTCAGCGCCACATCGCGCAGCTGCCATTGAGAGGTCAAATCCGGGTCCGCCAGATCACCGGACAGCTGCGCCTCAACATCAACCACGCCTGAAAGCGCTGAAAGCCCCTGCTCCGGTGTAAACCATGACTCAAGCCCCTTAAGATCAATCTGAGACGCTTTAAAGTGACCCGCATCAATGTACCGCGCCACAGGGTCCATGCTAAGCTCAACACGAAGCCGCCCAGGCGCACCTCCGGCTGCGCCAATAAACGCCGCGTCACTCTCTAACGCGACCCTGTTCGCCCCATAACGAAGCAGAGCCGTGACATCCCGCACAGCGACCGACTCGCCCGATGCACGCATCACAGCCTCAGGCAGCTGAAGCGTCATCGTCACAATAGGCTTCTCTTCTGCCGGCTTGCTTCCCTCCAACGCTTTTGTCCCTTTTACACCTTTTACACCTTTTGCACCTTTTTCCCAGAGAGCGTCGACCTGTGCATTAAGTTCTCCCTCCAAAGAGAGACTTTCGGGCAAATAGGGGGTCAACCACGACAGCATCAACCGCTCAGCCTCCGCCTCGATCGCAACCTTATCGCGCGAGAACAGCAGAGTACTCGCGCACACCTGAGCCTCCGCATGGTGAACGCAGAGGGGATCAAGTGTAAGCTGCCCCTCTGAAGGTGAGGTGCGCTCATCCGCCCATCGCCACTCAGTAGGCGTCTTCAGCACCCACTGTTGCGAGGCTCCTTCTTGAACACCTTCTCGGACATGCTCCGATGCATCATCCCATGCGTAATCAAAGGTCACTTCCCCCTTTTTGATCTCCCCATAAAACGGCGTGGACGCCCCAAAAGGGCGCCAGCCGTTCAACGAAAAGGCCAATGCCGCCTCAAGCGCACGGCTTTTTATCCCCAACTCAATATCAATCTGATCTAAAGGCCCCTGCAGATTCAGCTGCCCCTCTTGCAACAGAGGCTTGCCTTTAAACGAGAGTCCACTCAATTGATGCCTCAACTCAACATAAGGGTTTAAACGCTCACCACTCATCGAGTACTGCCCCGATAGATCACCCTGAATGCCCTGCGCCTCTAACCAACGACCAAAGAGGCCGCTTTGATGGCCCACATCCATCGCCCCCTTCAATGCCCACTGCGCCCCAACCGAGCCGCTCATATAGAGGCGCTTTGAGGCATCCTCACCCCACTGCAGGGCAAGCCGCTCGATACGAGGCGGTTCCGATGCACTCAACTGCAACGCGCTGCTGAACGTCAACGGCGCCCCCATCAGTGGCATACTCAACGTCTCGACATCACTGCTCACCTGCCAAACGTCATCCACTAAAGAAACATCACCTTGCACCTTCCCATTTAACAGGCCAAACAGAGGCTCAGGCAG
>JAYPBG010000165.1:1168-1739 GCA_038124075.1 Gammaproteobacteria bacterium | reverse complement strand
CCCTGAACCCTGTATCAATTTTTCCACCTCAATCGACATCAACGCCAGCTGGTACGCCGCCGTTAGATTCACACTCGACGATGCCCCCATCGTCCAAGCGATGTCAGCCGACAGAACAGCGCGCCCTAAAGGCCCATCCACCTCAACACTCTGCAGATCAACCCCCTGAAGATCACCTTCGAGCTGCAGTGCCATGCTCAAGGGCCCTTCATCCTTTTGGTGACCGGTGAGTGTATCGCTGCTGAGCAGCAGCTCTAACCGATAACGATCGAGCGAGCCCGCCAGCCTCATCTCAAGTACCGTATCAATCAACCGATAGTCTAAAAAATGAAATGGGCGCTGAAAATCACCATACTGATCCACCTTAAAATTTTGCAGCTCAGCCGCTATCTCAACAGGCCACCCTTTTATAAACTGACCCTCTGCCATCAACTGCAGAGCGCCCCAGTCCGACTGCAGTGACAGGGTGCTCAGCTGCCAATCATGCTTGTGCCAGGTGAAACGTTTAAGCTCAATATCAGAGATATATAAGAGGGGCTTATCGGTTTTATCTGTTTTATCTGTTTTATCT
>JAYPBG010000165.1:0-1158 GCA_038124075.1 Gammaproteobacteria bacterium | reverse complement strand
GCCGCTGCACACGCTGCAACGACACCAACAGAGGCGGTGTGTCAACCACCTCTTCGGGTGGTTCATCGTGCTGAGGGATGTCGAGGCTCAAACGCTCAGCAGAGAGCTGGTCAACACTGATCCTAAACGGCTCAGAGCCATCGCCCAACCTGCCCGATAAGCCCACCGAAAGCTGCTCCAGCGCTGCCCGAGGACCCAGCCTCCCCTCCTGATCAGGCTGGCCTCGCCATACCAGCTCACCCAGCGTCAACTGAGTCGCCAAGGTACCCTTAACATCCTGATACTCAATCCAACCCCCTTTTTGAGCCCCCCACAGCAGCGATCGAGGGAACCACTCTGTAAACAGAAGCAAAGAGAACGCGAGTGAGGCAAGAAATAAGAGAAGCATAACAACCCCCAAAAAAGAGGCCGCTAAGTACTTAGCACTGAGTGTTAAACGATTTTTCATAGATCAGAGCATAAGTAGGTTCAATTAATAATGAGCTGAAAATCAATAAGATAAGCAATAAAGTAAACATTCACGGGCTGAGTCTACTACGGGTGCTATAGCGTTGCAATGTCAAGATACATCATTCATAGGGGCTATGCTAGAATTAGCGAAAGACTATTAAATCAACACTCATTCATATACTGAAAGAAAAAGGCGACATGGCAACCTCGATTCAACCCAACAACTCAAGACCCATAAAAACAGGCCCAGTACCGACGACAACTCAAAACGATTCTGAGAGAACAGCATCAACTACCCATAATTATAACGCAGAGACGCCCCCACAACCCAATATAAACCTATCTACATCAACCCCTCTCGCTTCAGCGACATTTCATGTCAACCACCTTCAAAAGATAGAAGATGGCTCTCAATCAAATTTTGACAGAGCAGGCGTAACAGGTGAGTACGCAAAGCGGTTGATAGATCGCTGCAAACAGCTGTCCAGCGAGAAAACCCAACCTCAGTCATCCGCAAGAGCAACACTGTATAACTATTTTGGGCCGAGCAAGGGCCAACCTTCATTAATTACTCAAGAGCTCACGGCTACTGGACATCTACAACCCGACATAACATCTATATCACCCAACAAACTTGATCGGCTTGCCAACTACCTAGTGCTATATCCTTAAAATAATACCGTAATGCCTACTTGCCATACACCCTAA
>JAYPBG010000164.1:2501-7916 GCA_038124075.1 Gammaproteobacteria bacterium | reverse complement strand
ACTCATTTTGATCATCTAAAGAGGCCTCACTAGGGGATGATGTGGAGGCTGTTGTATAGCTGAAGATGGTCAAAAAGTCAGGCTAACGTACATAAATCATTCGTTTTGGTGGCGTCGAGGTGGTACCCTGCTTTGAACAGCGCCGGAATTTTGGACAAGCCAATTATGGTGCCGCAAAAATGGCGGTGATAGGGCTTATGAATACATTGGTGCTAGAGGGAGCAAAATATAACATTAAAGTGAATGCCCTGGCACCCAGCGCGGCCACACGTATGACAAACGAACTCTTCCCCCCCGATGTTCTGAAAACACTCACAGCAGAAGCGGTGACAGCGGGAGCGCTTGCGCTGGTGCATAAAGAGAGCCCCAACCGCTATACACTCTGTGCGGGTGCGGGTGGCTATGCCTCAGCACAACTCTTTGAGACAGAGGGCATCTATCTCCCTGTCAAACAACAGACGCCAGAAGCGATTTTGGATCACATGAGTGAGATCAGCGACCCGAGCCATCAGCAAGCGCTTGAAACAGGCTTTTTACAGCCTAAAAAGTTCCTCAGTAAAGCCCTCGCCTATAGCCGCTCATCAAGCCGTTGAACATGTTGATCACTTTATGAAAAAGCGCAATGGGTTATAAAAATAAACTGATAACCTTACACTTCGACCGAAGTCTTTCCTTAGCCTCCTCTGCAAAATTTACCCCACTAACATGGAGCTCTCTCAACTTAGGAAATGTCAATAAATGCGATATGCAGGCTTTTGTACACTTAGCGTTACCACTCAAATGGAGCACCTCCAGAGAGCCAATGTTAGCAAGGTGTTTCACACCCTCATCCGTCATACTCTCACAAAAGCAGAGGTTCAGATGAGTTAGAGCAGGAAACCCGGAGATCAATTTCAAGGCTCCATCCGTCAGCTGATCACAGCCCTGGAGATTTAATTCCACCAGGCGTTCTAAACCCGATAGAGGCTCCCAATCTAAACCGGTAAAATGCGCCCACTCCGACATGGTGAGCACCTCTAAATTCGTTAGCTTTGATATGGCCTCAAATGAGCTTTTATTGAGCTTACACTCCGATAGATCAAGGTGCTTAACCAAATCCAGACTGCCATTATTCACCAACGTCTTAAACTGATCATCCGTAATGGAAGAGGGCAATTGCACATGAGCTCGTTCAAGCCAAGCTGCCCCCAGCTCCGACTCCTTATCAACCCAAAGGCTTATGGCCATTTCATCAGGCGCCAACTTTAGATGAGACGTCATCGCTGGCTCTCGAAAGAGTCGGCTCACCCTGCGTAGCTTCAGTATTTCGTCAGTCGATAAAAATGAGCTCACTTCAACAAGAACCGATATATTATTCAAAGAATGCGTGATATCACTCTTGTTCTCTTTTTCTTTCTTCTTGGACTCCCCGCTCGGATTCTCATTGCCTTGTGCAAGTATTAAAGGCCTACGTGCCCCCATTGATGCTTGATTAATGCCACTATTCATAGATAAACCTGTATTATTTATTAACATGATTGAACATAGTATGATATCTGAAAAGCTGCTGACCAGACACTGGCAGAAACCGTAAAAAATCTATACAACTTGCTATATTAACTAACGCTTTTTCAGAATGGAATAGACCAAGCATGCCAAACAGCAGACACGTTGAAGAGCGAATAAAAGGGATTGTCAACCGCGTCACCTTTCACAACCCGGCCAATGGCTGGTCTGTCTTAAAAGTAGAGCCTTTTGGTCAACCGGGCAGCCAAGAGACCGTTACCGTACACCAGACCAAGGTCTTTGCTGGCGCCACCATGGAGTTTGTTGGCGAATGGCGACATAACCCAAAATTTGGTCGTCAGTTTCATGCCATCAAAGCCATAGAGCATAAACCTGCATCGACCGCCTCATTAGAGAAATATCTAGGCTCCGGTTTAATTAAAGGCGTCGGCCCCAAAACGGCAAAAAAAATTGTAAAGCACTTTAAAGGTGAGACCCTACAGATCTTTGAGCATCAGATAGAGCGCCTAAAAGAGGTACCCGGTATCGCAGAGAGAAAGCTGAAATCGATCTCTAAAGCCTGGCATGAGCACAGCAAAATCAGAGACGTTATGATCTTCCTGCAGGAACACGGCATCAGCACCCTATTTGCCGTACGCATCTATAAGGCCTACGGTGATCATGCCATTAAAAAAGTGACTGACAATCCCTACACCCTAGCAGACGATTTCTATGGGATCGGTTTCTTTTCCGCCGACAAGGTAGCGCTCTCAATAGGCTTCGCGCCCGAAAGCACCGTGCGAATCAAAGCCGCCATTAAGCATGTACTCTCAGCCAGCCGTGAACAGGGTCACTGCTATCTACTGCTGCCTCAGATTGTTGCATCGGTCTATGAGTTGATTCAATTAAGCATCGAAGCACGGATCGTGCAGCTGCTCAATGAGATGATTGAAGAAGAGGCACTGAAAACACGCACTCTAACCCTAAACACCCCAACCACACAGAAGACAGAGCGAGAGGGCGTAGAAAAAAAAGACGTCACCGCCTACTATGCCCGCGCACTCTATTACCATGAATCGCATGTCGCAGAGACGCTCAACGCACGCAATCGACGATACCAACTTGACACAGAGCGGGTGCAGCGATGGGTCGAACGCTACTGCGACCAACAGAGGGTCACATTAAGTGATGAACAGCGCGCGGCCGTCGTCGGTATCGTACATGAACAAGTCTCTATTCTTACCGGTGGTCCTGGGTGTGGAAAAACAACCACCACCTTAGTGATCGTACGTCTCCTAGAGGCGATGAAGAAACAGGTTACATTGGTTGCGCCAACCGGTCGTGCCGCACAACGCATGAGCGAAGTGATTGGACGTGAGGCAAAAACCATTCACCGCCTGCTTGAGTGGAAAGGGGGCGAATTTCAAGTCAACAAAGAAGCGCCGCTATCGTCCGACTTTGTCATCATCGATGAGAGCTCAATGCTGGACATCAGCCTAGCCAACGCCATGGTCAGCGCCCTCCCTGAGCAGTGTCAAATACTCTTCATAGGCGATGCCGATCAACTGCCCTCCGTGGGCGCCGGCAATGTGTTAAAAGATATGATCGGTTCCAAACAGATCCCCTGCTTTCAATTAAACCAAATATTCCGTCAAGCAAAAACCTCACTGATTATTCAAAATGCGCACAGCCTCAACAAAGGCGTGATGCTTAACATCACCTCCCCATTTCACAAACCAGAAAGCTGGCAACAAGGCGTAGACTGCATGTTCATCGATGCAGATGAGGCCACCCAAGATCAGATCAGATTTATCCAGAGAGTTAAACGCTTACACCCAGCCGTTGAACAGCCGATAACAGAACAAGCGCACTATCAATTTCGTTGTGACGAAGAGATTAAAAACCCCTATGAAGCCGAAATTGAAATACCAAAACGTTATCAACATGTCGACATCACACAGCTTGTAAAATCGAAAACAGAATTAGAGGCATTTAAAGCGGTGATGAAAAAGATTCACCCCTGGTCATCGCTCCACTATGGCTTAACCGCCATTGACGTGGTTATAAAACTTTACACTCAGTGGATACCTAAGTATTTAGGTAAAGATATTGAGATACAGATCCTCTCACCTATGACGCGCGGCTCCTTAGGCACCACCAATCTCAACGTCGCCATACAGAGTTCTCTGAACCCAGCCAGCGATCAAAAAGCTCAACTCACAATCGGGCAACGTATGCTGCGCGTGGGTGACCGAGTGATCCATAAGCGGAACAACTATGACCTTAACGTCTACAATGGGGACATAGGACGCATTGCATCGATCGATACGCAGACGTTAGAGTGCGAAGTGCTCTTCTACCCAGACAACCGCCGTGTCCACTACAAAAAAGATGACCTTATGGACCTTGACCTCGCCTATGCCATTACCATCCACAAATCCCAAGGGAGTGAATTTGGCGCGGTGATCATGCCCGTACTGACTCAACACTTTAAGATGCTCTATCGAAACCTGCTCTATACCGGACTAACGCGAGCAAAAAAGTTTGCAATCTTTGTCGGCACTCGTCGCGCTCTGGCCATGGGCACCCAAAACGTAGACACCAGTAACAGACAGACAGCCTTAATGTCACTGATCAACCCAAGAGAGACGTAACATCACACCAAGATATCACGGGCAGCATGATCGGAGCACTATCGTTACACCCTAACGTTGGCACAACTCTAGCACCTTAGCAACCAACGCTTCAATGCCCTCAGCCGCTTCACTGATTCGCGATGCCAACATATAGGCCGGAGTCGTCACAATGTTAGACGCCTCATCCACTACAATATTACCTACTTCACACCCTTTGTGCTGACCGCCCATGGTAATGATTGCAGAAGCCACATCTTCATCATTGCCTATCGTACAGAGTGTGCCTTCTCCAAATAGCTTGGGCACCATGACGGGTGCAATACAGATTACACCCACCGGCTTCCCCGCCTTATGAA
Source organism: Gammaproteobacteria bacterium (assembly GCA_038124075.1). Classification (GTDB taxonomy): domain Bacteria; phylum Pseudomonadota; class Gammaproteobacteria; order Pseudomonadales; family JAYPBG01; genus JAYPBG01. The sequence goes on along the minus strand of JAYPBG010000164.1, from coordinate 3,439 downwards.
TAGCTTTAGCAAACGCAACGACACCTGAGTTAATCGACATCTCAGTGCCTTTTTCAGCGAAGTCACAGAGATTTTTTGCCGCACCAAACCCTCCTGGAATGATCAACGCATCATAATCGGCCGGCTTCGCATCTGCAATATCTATAACCTCTCCGCGCGCTAAACGCGCCGACTCCTGAAGAACATTGCGTTTTTCATTGACGGCCTCCTCACCGGTGAGATGGTTAATCACATGCTTCTGCTCAATATTGGGTGCCATACATTGATAGTCCACACCCGCTCTGTCTAAGTTTAACAGCGTCAACGTCGCTTCATAAATCTCAGACCCATCATAGACGCCACATCCTGACAAAATGACCGCTACCTTCATACCCATGTTATTGACTCCTATTGTCTATTCATAACATCATTTTCTAATAAAATCGACAACCTCTTTATGCGATGCGCCCAAGGCGCACATAGCAGAGGTGACCATAGGAATGTGGTTAGAAGCGCCAACTTCTAGCCCGGGGCTATATAGGCCAAACCATTTTCTGAAATGATCGATATCCGCTGGACGGCGCTCATCGAAATCAGAGTCTCACTTGTGATTCAACAGTGCCATTGATAGGCTTGCTTTGAGCCCATTGTCAAACGATTGTGTACGCGGAAAAGTGGCATAAGCGGCACACACAGACGGCGTAAACGCTAGCCGTTTAGCCTCAACAGTAGAGCGGGCCGTCAAGGCAAACGTCCCTATTATGATTTTTTCAGTTCTCACAGATTGATCACCTCTACCTAAATAACAAAATTATATACATCTGTTTTTGCAATTGGCAGAACCTTTAAAAAAACTCTTTTAAGGGAATTTAAGGGAACACCAAACAGCAGATTAAAGATTATTTTTCAACCAACCCAAACAGACTACTTATATTACAGTTATTATAATCTAACAAATA
>JAYPBG010000164.1:0-2491 GCA_038124075.1 Gammaproteobacteria bacterium | reverse complement strand
ACCCAGCACACCCTCTATTCGATAACCATTGACTCTATAATACTCAAATACACTGGCAAAGCTGATTGTAGTCACTAAACTAAAATTGTTAGCTTTACAATCGTACAATCTGCAGTCGTACAACATGTTTAAGCAGATACATTTCTTAGTAAAAACATAAACAAAGATAGATAGATCGCTAAACAATGTTTACGGTCTCAAGGAGCCAGGTAATGAAGGATTATAAACACCTACTGAAACAGCCCTCCAAGCTGATCGCCAGCGGATTGCTAGCGGCCGCTGTATCAACGCCAGCGGCTGCAGAGGACTTCGAGATGAGCGTAAGTGCTCTACGTACCAGCCTCAGTTTCTCTACACCCGATGCTGATGATAACTGGGATGGTAATTTAGGCATACAACTACAAGGCCTTTTTTCAACCAACGCTTTACCCGAAGAATATAAGATTGGCCTCTTCTTTGGCACTACAACCTGGGATGCGAACAATGACACGGTAACATTAACAAACAGCAATGCACTCTCTGCTCAGCTCTCTGGAGAGAGCCAAATCACTCAGCTGGGCGCCTCTGTTTTACTCGAAAAGAGCCTACCTAATAACCTCTCTGCCACACTTGAAACAGGTGTGCAATATCAGATCATCTCCTCTGATGCCAATATTACATTCACATACAGTGGAGGCAGCACCGTTTCGGAAAAATTGGATCTTGATAATAACATGGCCGTCATCATGGGCGCTGATATCAACAAGAAGTTCCAAGAAAACCTCAGCGCCTATATTGGTGCCACTTACCAATTTGCCTTTATAACGGGTGATGCCTCAGCCGCTGGAAGTGAAGTGGATAACAGTACAGATGCTTTTTCAGTACGAGCAGGCATCCAGTTCACTTTTGACTAATTACTTTTAATTCATCACATTTAAATCAAATACTGATATTACATGGCATGGCATAGCATATATGCCATGCCATGTAAGGACAAACTGAAAAGGAAACCCCTATGAGATTACAACCACGCTATCTGCGTCACTACTTAATGATTGGAGCCATCGTTGGATTAACAGCCTGCTCCGATAGCGACCCATTGACCCAATCGATCGATGCACCATCCGCCCCCCCCACACCCACACCCACACCCACACCCACGCCTACCCCAACACCTACCCCCGACCCTGTCCTAGCAACCATTAACGGTTCTGCTGTGAAAGGTGTCGTGCAAAATGCGGATTGTATTGTTCTAGATGCAGATGGTACCACTCAGCTCTATTCATCGGTCGATGAGACAACAGCCTGTACCGGCACGGACGGTAGCTACTCAATCGAACTCACCGAACTTCCCACAGGTCCCGTTATCGTCAATATTGCTGCACGCTCAACCACCACTATGACCTGTGATAACCCTGAAGGCTGTGGCGGCAGCGTTGCTTTTGGTGGCTCGCTGGATCTGGGCACCGACTTCAGTATCCGTGCCATGGTCCCTTCCGTTGGTGAAGACAGCACCAACGAAGTCAACATCAGTCCTTGGACTGAAGTGGCCACCAGCCGCGCGATCACCTTAGCTGCATCCTCCGATCTCGATGCCGACGATATTGAGTCTGCGATGGAGGAGACCGCAGCGGTCCTAAACAACTTACTCGGATTAGAAGGCACCGATGATGCCCTTGGTTCTGACTTCTCCAGCATCGACCTGGTTGACCTCTCCGACGCCAGTGAGTCCAATGTCGACGAGGGCGAGGAAGAACTGGGTACGTTGATCTCTTTGGCAAATGCCGCCCTTTTTGATCTGATCGACTCCACATCCGACGACATTGAAGCCGTCATCACCAACCTATCATCAGCCTTCGAAGACGACGGTGAGTTCAATGTGAATGACTCTGCGGAAGGCATCAGCGACGATAACGGCATCGACCTAGCGGATATATTAACCGGTATTAATGAAGTGGTTGAGCAGATCGATGACGTCATTACGGACTCAGCAGACCTCACGGCCATCAACGATTACTTAGGTGATACCTCATTAGAAGAGATCGCAGAAGAGACACAAGAGCTGGCTGAAGCTAAAGAGGCTGTGACAGACTCAAGTGTTGATACCACGGCACCGGTCGAAGCACCTGACGACTCACTCACAGCAGCCGACAGAGCAGTCGATATCGCAGTGCTGTTCGATAACACACTGGGGGCTTCCAGCGACTTCTTCGGCACGGAAGATGAGAACCATGACTCTGGCGTTTTAGCAGAGATGTCCGAACTGCTTGAACTCTCAACGCTTGAAGAAGAGGATATGATTGAGAACATGGGCGATGCGATCATCCTTGCCGCCGAGATGCTCAATGCCTCTTCCAGTGATTTTACCTCACTGGGTTGCTCTACAGCATCGGGCGTCACAACATGCACAACAGCGCAATTGGGCACCTATATCGCTGACGACCTTCCCGTCGCTACAGCCTCAACAGGCACCTATACCTAGTCGCTGGCGCGAAATAGCAGCCTATTAGGT
>JAYPBG010000163.1:4267-7940 GCA_038124075.1 Gammaproteobacteria bacterium | reverse complement strand
ACACAAGAAGGCGGCGTGAATTTGAGCAATCTATTTCGCGCCAGCGACTATTTAAAGGTTAAAAAGATAACAGAGTAAGGCGGGTTGGTTCAAGGTGTGCAGGGGGAATCGGTGGTTTTTTGGGTTCGGTATCGGTTGGGTGTGGGCCTTTGTTCAGAGTTTTCTATTTGGATGTGCTTAAGGTGAATGGGGAGGTGGTGGGGGGGTTAATAGGCGCTGGCATAGCCTGCATTCAGTTCTTGGTCGATGATCTCATCCAGGCGGGCAAGTAATTGCTTTTTTAGTCTGTTTCGGCTTGCGTTGCTGTGTTGGTTTCTAAGTGGGTTCTCTTCTAAGTGTATCTGCTCATTGATGTAATGTGTGACCATATAAAAGAGCTGCTCTTGATCTTCTGGGGAGAGGTTTTGGTTGTGCCTTAAAGGGCCTGATGCTTCTGAATTTTTTCTCTTTCTCAGTGTTTCCATAAATTGTGCTCGCCAGTCAAGGTCGTCAACCGTAAGCGGGTTATGTTTGGGTGATGCTGCGTATCGTTTTGTTAAGGTGGGTTGGGTGGTTGCGTTGCTGTTAAAAAAAGAGGACGCCGTTATTAGAATGAAGGCCGCTAAGAGGGTCAAAAAAATTGCGTTGATCTGTTTCAATTCAAGTCCTTCAAGCCTGTCGGTTATCGTTTTACGGTGCTATTTAGATATACGTTATTATACGGCTGTGGATAAGCGCAGTCTGTATGCGCTGTTTGAGCTTTTGTTAATAAATGGTTTCAATGGGTATACATGTATCTCTAAAGAGGGTTTTAGAGGTTGAGCGTAGTATAAATGTTAGTGTCGTGTAGGTAGTAGGCGGGAGAGGTAGTTTATAGTGGTGTGGTATAGGTTACGAAGATTGATGGAGGAGGTGAAGAAGAGCGGTTTACGTCTCTTCCTCCTAGTGTGCCAAGAGGTTATGATGAGGTTGAGGCCTTTTCTGGGTCATGAGAGGCAGGTTCCTGAGGTTGAGTGATGGCTCGGGTTTTAGTGAAGAAAAAGAGTGCTATGACGGTGATGAGGCCGAGCACGACCAACGTTTCAATGCCAAAAATAGCGCCAATGATGAACTGAAATGCGATCGAGAGAACTAAAATTTGCCCTAACTTTAATAGTGTATTTGGTTGATATTTTTGGTTGTTGCTAAAGTTGTTGGTATTGTCTGTATCACTTGTATTGTCAGTGCTGGTGTTGTCAGTGTGATCTTCGTGGTGGTTCTGGTCTCTCTTTTCCATAATATCCCCCTATCATTTCAACTTTTCTCGTACCTACTCCCTATCCATGCTGTTTATCCGATTAATGGGCTTATTAGTTTTTCAGAGTATAGTGCGTTATGGTAAAAAATCCATCATTGTCATTGTGATGGAAAAATCAAGACTATTTTAATATTGCCAATAAATCGATGAAAGTCAAAGTGGCATGCGTGTCGATGTGTGTTCTAGTGTTGCTTATTGTATGAATGTGTCAATCTGTTGTATGCTTGCGTTAAAAATGATCAGTGTTCTGTTAGAGTATGTAATACTCTAGGGTAAAAGAGATGGTTTGAACAGGTGAGCATCTATGTCTTCTATTGAGTCTCTGCAGGTTAGTTCATTCAGTGAAATGTTTCGTTTGGAGCCCGTATTGCCGTTGGCTTCTGCTTCTGATAGACAAGGGGGTGACCTCTTTCGTGGGCGGCATCTGCCGTTCTCAAGCCGCCACCTGTATGGTGGGCAAATGGTCAGTCAAGCGATGATTGCGGCACAAGCTACGGTGTCTGGGCAGGCGCTTCAGTCTCTGCACAGCTATTTCTTAGAGCCGGGCGATAAAAAGAAACCGGTAGATTACCAGGTTAAACGGATACGTAATGGGCGAACATTCAGCACTCGCCAGATCACGGCACTGCAAGAGGGCAAGGCCATTTTTGAGATGTTGGCGATGTTTCAACAGGATGGGCATAATGCCTATGCCCACCAGGTTGCCCTGCCTGATCTCCCTTCTCCAGATGACCTGTTGACTGAGGAGGCGCTGCGCGCTCAATGGCTGGAAGAGGGGGAGGCACAGTTGTTGAAGCTGTTGGGGTTGCCGGCGATGAGTGATGCGTTGCGCAGCAGCTTCCTTGCTCAAAGGCCTGTGGACATTCGTCATATCGATCCGGTTAATCCGTTGTCTGCCGATCTTCCTTCGACGTCCGATGAGACGCCTGATGAGGCGTTGATGCGGCGCCGCTACTGGTTTCGATTCCGCTCACCCGAGGTATCCCCCAATGTGGCACTGGGTGAGCTGAGGGCGGATGAGCGTCTTATCTATATTAAAGCGGCGATCGCTTATATCTCCGATTATGGCCTTATGGGGGTCTCGATGAAGCCGCATGGACTCTCTTATTTTGATCGTACTATCAAGAGCACCAGTCTGGATCACTCTGTCTGGTTTCACAGGCCAGCCGACCTGTCGAACTGGATGCTGTATGATACCCATACGACGAACCTGGAGGGTGAGAGAGGGCTCAGTTTCGGGAAAATTTTTGATCAATCTGGGGCGTTGATTGCATCCACCTCTCAGGAGGGGTTGATCAGGGTGAGAGGAGGGGCTTCACCTCTTTCCGTGACCAACGCTCAGCAATGACGTTCAGCAATAAAGAGTGCTCGTTGCGGTGCTGGGTAGCCTTCAATGGTGCGGGTGGGGTCATCGGGGTGGAGAAAGTTTGGCAGGGAGTGAGTATCGATCCACTCGGTGGTGCGCTGCTCACCGACGGTGGTGGGTGTGATGTCCACGCACTCTGCCCGTTTGAATTTACAACGTTTTAGCCAGTGTGTAAGCGCAGAGGCGCTGGGAATGAACCAGACATTGGGCATCTGCGCATAGCGCTCTTTAGGTATCAACACAGTCTCTTCATCACCGTCAATCACCAATGTCTCCAAAACCAGCTGTCCTCCTGGGCGAAGCGTGTTGCGCATCTGCATAATGTGCTCTATCGGTGATTTTCTATGGTAGAAAACCCCCATGGAGAACGTGAGGTCAAAAGCGGATAAGTTATCAGGCAGCTGTTCGGCGCCGATCGGTAGAACGTAGGCCGGGTGGCTGTAGGGGCGTTCGCCGTACAGTTGTTGGCTGATATTAAGGCAGTGGCGCACCACTTGCCATTGAAGCAGATAGCGCACAGAGGGGTCGACACCCAATGCCAGCTTTGCGCCGGCTCCCAGCATCCGCCACAGGTAGTAGCCGTTGCCGCAGCCGACATCGAGAATGCGTTTATTTTTACACTCTATATGGGCTGCCACCCGATCCCACTTCCAGTCGGAGCGCCACTCTGTATCGATATCGATGCCAAAGAGATTAAACGGCCCTTTTCGCCAAGGCTTTAAGGCGCAAAGGGCGTTGTGAAGCATCTGGCGTTGATCGCTGTTGAGGTCGCCTGACTGACCTACTGTCACAGCGGCTTGGTGGAATGCATCCCGGGCGCGCTGCTGACGCTTTTCAACTGGCCCTTCTTCCTCCTCTCTAGGAGTGAAGGGGGAAGGGGTGCTCTGTATTGATGCGTATAGAGGGTTGAGCAGCTCGGGAAGACTGGGCATGGCGGCCCAATGTTTTGATGCTAAGGCGGTTTGAATCTGCTCTTGGAGCAGGGCTTGCCAGGACTTTAGCCCTTTTTCCCGTTGCAGTAGCGCAAAGAG
>JAYPBG010000163.1:0-4245 GCA_038124075.1 Gammaproteobacteria bacterium | reverse complement strand
ATATAGAGACAATGTTATAGCTCTGAAACCAGGGGTGAACCGTTTCAAAGCCTGCGTGGGTTAGCCTTCTTTGGTGTTGCTCTATAGGTTCAGCGATTAATACGTTTTCCAAGGCCGTGCGTTTCTGGCTGATCTCCAGTGTGCTGTAGCCGTTTTGGCGTTTGAAGTCATGGTGCCGGTCGATCATCCACTGATTGCATTGATTGGGTGAACATTGGACTTTTTCAGAGAGGATTAATATGCCGCCAGGGCGAAGGCCGTTATAGATGGTGCTGATGATCGCGCGGCGATGTTCTGGTGCTATAAACTGTAATGTGAAGTTGAGTATGACAATGGAGGCGTTCTCAATCGTACTCTCTTCGATGTTTTCACAGCGCAATTCAATCGGTGTCAATGTTGTTGTAGGGTCTTCTGCTCGGGCTTTGTCCAGTAACGTCTGACACCGCTCGATCATGTTGTTAGAGTTGTCGATGCCGATGATCTGGCAGCCGTCGACCGGGATGCCTTGTTGCAACATCATGGTGGAGGCGCCCAGGGAGCAGCCAAGATCGTAGCAACGACTGTCTGGTTGAGCATACTGTTTTGCAAAGACCGCGATTTGCGAAATAATGGTGCTGTAACCCGGAACGGATCGGTTGATCATGTCTGGGAATACGTTGACCACCTGTTCATCAAACTGAAAGTCGACAATGTCCTCAAGTGGGTGAGCGAAGATCTGATCTGGTTTCATAAGGCTGCTTCTAGCGAATGAGTTCAAATAAAGGAGCTAAAGGCGTATTGAACCGTGAATCGCTTGCCTAATCAAGCGCCCGTGTCGCATCAAATGAGACGGGACGGCGGCTGTGTGCGGTTTTTGTTATATTTAGTGGCATTTAGCGCTGCATCAGCCGCTGTTTGGCTTGATTGAGCTTGGTGGCCAGGTAGTCATTGCCTCCGTGGTCAGGATGAAATTTCTGCATGAGATGGCGGTGGGCCGCTTTAATCTCCTCTTCGCTGCACCCCTCTTGAAGGCCAAGAATCTCCAGCGCTTCTTCACGAGACATGTTGCCAGAAGGTGGTGATGGGGGGGAGCCAGCCGTCTCGCTTGTTTGTTGTTGGGCCTGTTTATAGAGTTTCGGGCCATATTGCAGTAGGTAAGGGGCGATGTTTTTTAAGAAGGGGACCAGACCCGCGAGCATAATGCCTAAAAGATGAGCTTTTCCAGTGACAATAAACAGCATCAGCACAAGGGCCAGTAGGGGGATCAGCAACTTAGCGGGCTCCTTCCAGGAGCCGGTTGGGCTTTTGAAGAGTTTAGCAATAAAGTAGAAAATTCCGGCGCCAATTGCGCCTATAAGCATTAAACGAATCACACGTGTGGCCCTATGAAAGTTAGATGTTCAGGATCAACTCAAAGACTAACACTATACTGTGCTTTAGGAAAAGGCAAAAAAGGGGGTGAGGGCGGCCAGAAATCAGCCCATATAAAGTGCCATACAGTGGTGAAAGCGGTCAATGGGGCGGCTTAGCAAGAGGCCATTTCCCCTTTTTTCTTTCTGCTTTGGCACTCGCGCTGATAGTTATCGCAGCGAATGGCAAAATTAGGTGATGGCGATTTGTTCTGTCGACACTGCCAGATCTTCTCTTGCAGCTCATAGTTTGAAAGGTCAGAGTATGGGCCGCTGCATCCGGCCATTAGCCCGGTGATCAGTAGCAGTATACTGGTTCTGATGGCATCTCTTATATTCGGGTATAACATATCACAATAGGTCCATGGCCGTGTGCCGCTTTTGCACGTTATTAAAATAAGTGCGATACAACTTGGTTCTATATCTCTCAATAAAGATTAGCCAATAAAATTGCACTGCGCCAATGGTTATGAATTTGTTGTATATTCTTCTTTCGTAGACGACAAAAAAATCTTATGGTGATGGATGATGGCCTCTGGTTGATTGTTTAATAGATGATCGAAAATATCGTATGCGGATCGGTATATTCAAATAGAGCTAAAGTATCAAAATTGGCTAGAGACACTGCTCGTGATAATATTTGCTTGTTTTTGAATAAAAGAGTATAAAGCTTGTCCCTAAGTACTTTGGGGTATCGGGTATTACTGGCAATATTGCCTTTGGTTTGTATGTATAGGTGTTGTGTTTCCGAGTGTTCAAGTGTTAGGAGTTTGATATATTGATGGCTACAAAGCGCGAAATTGAAGAGAAAATTCAAATAGCCTACGGTCATTTGCCATATATGATCAACAGGACATTCATTGAAATTAGCCACTTTTTTGAACTCTTCACAAAGTATCATGTTATTAATTCTGAAACCGATGTTGGTTTTGCTGAGCAAATGAAATGGGAAGGATTGGTTGAATCATATTTGGAGAAGGTGCACAGCTGTATTGATAAGCAAAGAAAAGTATACACCAACACTTGTGATTTTTTAGGTTTGAATCTGCATGAGGAACGGGATCAAATTATTCAACCAGTAAGTGTTGAGCATAAAATAATCACAGAGCTCCGGAATACCTTGCATCATCGAGCATTGGTTATTACGAGATTTTGGGCCAGGTCGGTAAACGGTAAATCTGAACCTCTACCAGGGCTAGCGGATTTCGAGTGCAGATACACCGACGAGCAAAAAAAGTATATGGAAAAATTTAGCTCGCAGAGCGGAGGCGTTCTTGAGTTGTTTCGCAGGCATTGTGAGGAAATGATAAAAAAAAGTAACTCGCTTCGAGCGTTACTTTTAGAAAACCTAAATAAATAGTGGCGCCGATTGTGCGCTGTAGCATAACAAGTTTATGCACTTGGCGTGGGCGCCCAAGACCCGCGCAAGTGATAAAGGCGTTATGCTTCAAATGAAACTCAGAGTTAAATCTAAATGTAGGAGAAAAGAATGAGGAAGGTTTATAAGAATGATATTGGAGAAAAGCTACAAGGCTTGCTAGAAGAGAGACATCCACTTGAGGAAGATATCGGAATATTTAATGAAAAAGGTGAGCTTTCTGGGGTTGTGATCACAAAAGAGGCATATGATTTCTTTCTAAGAAAAGCGGAGGAGGAAGAGGATCGAATTGATAATGAAACCATCGAGGAGTTTCATAGGTCAGGAGAAAAAAATGAAAAATGAAATAGCTGAAGATATTGAGTATGCGCAAGAAATCAAGAGACAGAAACAGGATCAAGAGAATTCAAAAGAAGAAATGTCTGATTGGGGGCCTGGAAAGGGGGTGATAGAAAAAGAGGTTAATAAACGTGGCATACGAGGTTAAATTTAGCAAAAAGGCAACCAAAGCCTACAAAAAACTACCAGGGGATATTCGGTACAGGATAGACCAGAAAATTAGTTATTTAAGGCATACACCACGTGGGCATGATACAAAAAAACTGGTTGGCCATGAAAACGCGTATCGCACTAGAGTCGGGAGCTATAGGATAGTATATGAAATTGAAGATGAAAAACTTTTGGTTTGGATACTCGACGTTGGATCAAGAGGCTCTATTTACCAATAAGCGCATAACCAGTGGCTTATAGTGACTTCAAAAGCTACGCGCCTCTTCGCTATTGCTACGGGACGCTCCACCTTTGAGGCGCCGGAGCCAAACGTTAGAAATTTTGAGCTTAGGAGTGGCGCTTTACATCCCGGTAAAAATTCTCGTGGGAGCCTAGCGCAATTAATTCGAGAATTAAAGCACCTTCATCAAAACTGTATCCCAGTAATGTAAGCTGCTTATTCATTTTAAACTTATACACACGCAGGAATGCCAAATCTCCCTTTTTCTGTTCTCCAAGTAGCGGCTTTTTTATCAGCTCCTTAACTGCAGAATCAAGTTCCTTTTTTTGGTTTGGCTTTAGTTTCTTCGCTGCTTTTTTAAAGGTCGGGGTCTGTAAAACTACGGTTGCTTTAGTCAAATCCGTAGTTCTCCAACTGGCCGGCTTCTCGCTCAGCTTTGGCAATAATGGCTTGTTTCACAAACTCATACGGCAAATCAGGGTTATCTTCCATAATCTTGCCAATTTTTGCCCAATGCTCAATCTGTTTAGGGGGCGTCCGATTAAGCGCTTTGGCCATAATTGTAGCTTTTTCAACAAGTTCTTGGTCTAGTCGTATGCTCGTGGTACTCATTGTAATGCCTCTTTAGTGGTGCTTATCTACAAATGTAGCAAACTACTACAAACGAAGCAAGTTGCAACATGGTGCTAGCGCTATTCAATAGGGCTCAGTATTCTATTCATACTAAAGGCGCCAGGCATCTATGGGGC
>JAYPBG010000162.1:5108-7993 GCA_038124075.1 Gammaproteobacteria bacterium | reverse complement strand
GCTGCAAATAGGGCGATAAACGTGCAGAGCCGTTGGCGAAAGGGGTGTGCAAAGATAGGCGTCATACATATACCTCAGTGGTTATAACAATTGAATGAATGCAGTGGTTGGTTGATCATAGTGTAAGGTAATAAATAGTGTAAGGTAATAAATAGTGTAAGGTAATAAATAGTGTAAATATTTATGGGTGTCCCTAAATACTGTAAATACTGTAAATACTGTAAATACTTCTCTAAATACTCTCCTAAATACTAAATAAACTGTACGGTGACACGCTTTGTGTAGGGCGCTGTTTTTGTGTAGAATGATCGGCCTAATTTGGTAACAATCACGTTTTGAGGCGGTTTTTATGACTGATCATTCAATTTCTAATGAGCGCGTACAGGTTGGATCATTGGCAATAGCCAAAGTACTGTACGATTTAGTTGAACAAGAGATTATTCCTGGCACAGGTATTGATAATGTCGCTTTTTGGGAATCGTTTGAGCAGATTCTTGCTGACTTAGCGCCGAAAAACCGTGCCCTTTTAGAGAGGCGAGAGGATATTCAGGCAAAACTGGATGCTTGGTATAAAGTGCGTCAAGGCAAGAGCATTGATTTGGCTGAGTATAAGCAGTTTTTGCAGAGTATAGGCTATCTTCTTCCTGAGGGTGAGGATTTCTCCATCACCACCGAAAATGTTGACCCTGAGATTGCCGAAATAGCCGGTCCTCAGCTCGTTGTGCCGGTTATGAATGCACGATACGCATTGAATGCGGCCAATGCACGTTGGGGCAGCTTATATGATGCGCTCTATGGCACCGATGTCATCTCAGAAGAGGGCGGTGCAGAAAAAGGCCCAGGCTATAACCCTGCGCGTGGTGCCAAAGTGGTTGCCTATGCCGCACAGTTTTTAGACCAAGCTGCGCCTTTAGCAAACGGCAAGCATGCTGATGTGACAGCCTATAAGATTGTGGGTGATGCCTCTGCAAAAGCGTTAGAGGCCACGCTGGCGGATGGCACCACCATCGGTTTGGCTAAACCGGAGCAGTTTGTTGGTTTTGATGATGCTGAGTCCCCATCAGCCATTTTGCTGAAAAATAATGGTCTTCATATTGAGATCCAGATCGATCCCACGTCACCGATCGGTAAAGATCACGCGGCCGGTGTAAAAGACCTCTGTTTAGAGTCCGCTATTACGACGATTCAGGATTGTGAAGACTCTGTTGCCGCGGTTGATGCAGACGATAAAGCGTTGGTCTATAGCAACTGGTTGGGGCTGATGAATGGCAAACTCTCTACAAGCTTTAACAAAGGGGGCAAGTCGCTCACGCGCACCTTAAATGCAGACCGGGAGTATGCTGGCGCAAACGGTGAAGCGGTGACCTTATCGGGTCGAAGTATGCTGCTTGTCCGTAATGTCGGTCACTTGATGACCACCGGTGCGGTCTTAAACGATGGGCAAGAGGTACCTGAGGGTATGCTTGATGCCATGGTAACCAGCTTGATTGCTATGCATGACCTTAAAGGCACAGGTTCCACGAAAAACAGCCGAAAAGGGAGTGTATATATCGTAAAACCGAAGATGCACGGCCCTGAAGAGGTTGCATTGGCCGTAGAGCTCTTTTCGCGTGTTGAGGACGCCCTAGGCTTAACCCGTAACACTCTCAAAATTGGGATTATGGATGAAGAGCGTCGCACCACCGTGAACCTTAAAGAGTGTATCCGTGCTGCCAAAGAGCGTGTCATCTTCATAAACACAGGCTTCCTCGATCGTACCGGAGATGAAATTCACACCAGCATGGAGCTGGGTCCGGTGGTTCGAAAAGATACTATGAAGGCTCAGCCTTGGATTACTGCTTATGAAGATTGGAACGTTGATGTCGGCCTGCAGTGTGGTCTAAAAGGTGTGGCTCAAATCGGTAAGGGTATGTGGCCTAAGCCGGATGAGATGGCGCAGATGATGGAGCTTAAAATGGGTCATCCGAAAGCCGGCGCAAACTGTGCCTGGGTACCTTCACCTACCGCTGCAACGCTGCATGTGATGCATTATCACCTTGTGAGTGTTGCTGAGGTGCAAGAGCAGTTGAAGAGCCGAACGCGGGCTAAGTTGGATGATATTCTCACCGTACCTCTGCATCAAGGTGAAGCGTTAACAGCAGAAGAGATTCAGCAAGAGTTGGATAATAACGCTCAGGGTATTCTGGGGTATGTGGTGCGTTGGATTGATCAGGGTGTAGGCTGTTCAAAAGTGCCTGATATCAATGATGTTGGCCTAATGGAAGACCGTGCAACCTTGAGAATCTCCAGCCAGCACATTGCTAACTGGTTATTCCATGGTGTTACCAGCAATGAGCAGGTGCTTGAGACCATGAAGCGTATGGCCGCGGTTGTTGATCGTCAAAACCAAGGTGATGCCAGCTATACACCGATGGCACCTAATTTTGATGAGAGCGTCGCTTTCCAGGCAGCCTGCGATCTTGTCTTTAAAGGACGAGAGCAGCCAAGTGGCTACACTGAGCCTGTGCTGCATGCTCGGCGTATTGAGCTGAAAGCCAAAGCGAAGTAAGCTTGGTTACTCGATAAGAGGCTAAGGCTGAGAGTACGGCTGAGAGTACAGTTTAGTAGAGTACAATTGAAGTACAACTCAGTAGCATAAGCCAAGATTAACGGCCCTTTCGATCGTCAGTTAAGCGATTGAAAGGGCCGTTTTGTTTTTGGCTTTGAGATAAGAGGTATGAAATACCTGTATATAGATAGGATGAAAAAGGAGCATGGTGAATAATGACAGAAACAACAGAGGAAAAAGCAGAGACAACAACGCAGTGGGTAACCCCGGATCTTTGTGATGAGCATGCTGATCTCATTGAGGTCGTTGAGCCGATCTTCCAAAACTTGGGGGGGAA
>JAYPBG010000162.1:2106-5098 GCA_038124075.1 Gammaproteobacteria bacterium | reverse complement strand
TTCAGAGCACCGGCTTCATAACAGAAGCTACCTGCTGTGCACTGCTGGGCGATATGTTGGCTGAGAAGGCGGTCAAAAATGGCTGGAGTGGACTGGTTATTTTTGGCTCTATTCGAGACGTCGATGCAATCAGTGAGATGGCGTTGGGTGTCCAAGCGTTGGGTGCTGTACCAATTAAGAGCGTCCGAAAGGGGCGGGGTGATCTCAATATCCCTGTTAAGTTTGGGGGCGTAATCTTTAAACCTGGGCGCTATATTTATGCCGATAATAACGGAATTATTGTTGCTTCTGAAAAAATAGTGTAGATTGAAATCTATTGATTGACGGTTAAGTGTTATCTATCAACACTTACATGACCCTGCAAGGAGGCAATGCATGTTAAGATCGGTCAAAGCTAGGGATTATATGACCACAAACTTGGTTACATTTCGTGCTGAAACAGATGTCTATGAAGCGGTAGAGTATCTGCTTCATAATAAGATATCAGGCGCTCCTGTTGTTGATGATAAGGGCGCATTGATTGGTATGTTTTCTGAAGGTGACTGCCTGCGCAGTACTCTTAATGCCACTTACTATGAAGGCCAAGGTGGTGGTGAAGTCCATGAGTATATGAGTACACAAGTGGATACCGTAGACCCTGAAGATGATATCATCAAGATTGCTGATAATTTCTTAAAAAAATCACGGCGTCGACTCCCTGTGGTCGAGGATGGGCGCTTAGTCGGCCAGATAAGCCGCAGAGATATACTGCGTGCTATGAAAGATTTTGTTATCAGCAGCGAGTATGCTGTCTAGTGGCTGCCCCTCTTTTGATCTAGAAGAGGGTGTCGGTGATTATATATCTGAATATATACATTTAAATAATGTAAACCTCTAAATAAAAGGCGTCGAGACCTGTAACCGTTGCGTTGCAGGACTCGACAGCACTCTTCATGGTTCTCTTCGCTAATAAGCTAATAAAAAGGCTTTAGTCTGCTCTTTGGTTTTCTGCTTCTCTTTTTCAGTGTTCAAATAATGCCAGAAAGCCTATACTATTAATCTACCTAAAATAACCCAATATGGTGAATCATGCGACGCACAAAGATCATTTGTACCATTGGACCTGTTACTGACTCCTATGAGATGCTGCATCAGATGTATGAAGCAGGCATGGATATTGTTCGGTTGAATATGTCACACGGCAATCATGAATCGCACGCCAAAGTGATTAAGGCGATTAAAACATTAAATCATAAGATAAAGTTCCCTATTCCAATACTGCTTGATACCCAGGGGCCCGAAATTAGAACGGGTACGCTGGAGCGTGACTTTGAGTTGAAAGAGGGGAGTGTCATTACCATTTCCGTGCGTGCTACCGAGGTAGAAGAGTCCTCGATTCAAATTCACTATGATGAGCTGATGGATACGGTCGAGGTGGGTGATCGTATTACGGTTGATAATGGTCTGATCAACTTAGAAGTGCTTCAGAAAAATCAGCGGGATATGCAGTGTAAGATTATCGATGGTGGAACACTGGGTAGTCGTCGTCATGTTAACTTTCCAGGCATTAAGGTCAATTTGCCAGCGATTACCAAGAAGGATCGAGAGGATATCTTATTTGGCATTGAGCAGGAAGTTGATTTCATTGCGCCATCGTTTGTACGCTCAGCAGATGATATTGTTGAACTGCGAGAGGTGTTGGGTAATAAAGCGGGTAAAATCAAAATCATTGCAAAGATCGAAGACCAAGAAGGGTTAAAGAACATCGAGGCGATTACCGCAGAAGCGGACGGTGTGATGGTTGCGCGTGGTGATCTGGGTGTTGAGATCAATGTAGAAGATCTACCGAATGTGCAGCGAAAAATTGTTCGTATTTGTCATGAGCAAGGTAAGCGTGTCATCGTAGCCACACATCTACTGGAGTCGATGATCAGTAATCCTATCCCAACACGTGCTGAAGTCACTGATGTGGCCAATGCGATCTACGAAGAGGTGGACGCGATCATGCTCTCTGGCGAGACTACGGTTGGAAAGTATCCTCTGAAGTGTGTTGAGTACCTCGATAAAATTGCAAGAAAATCGGAAGATCTTCCTGGCCTGAATTTCTGTCAATTTTTGAAAAAGAGTAATGTGAAGCAGCACATTGCGGCGGCGGCCGTCGATTTAGCCGAGTCGTTGAATGCCAAAGGGATCATTGTTATTACGCGCAGAGGCCTAACGGCTCGTTATGTTACCAACTGCCGACCTTTAAAATCTCCGATTTATGCATTCACAAACGACAGCCGTACCCGTCGGCAGATGGCATTGAACCGCAGCGTGCGACCTTTTAGAATTGCTTTCAGCAGTGATCCGGAAAAAACACTGGTTCATGCAATGGAGCTGTTGAAAGAGAAAGAGGATCTGAAATCGGGTGATGAGATCGTCGTGATTTCTGATGTGATCTCAGCAAAAGGTATTGAAACGATACAGGTACGTGCCATTGGATAAATTGAATAAGCCTACACAGCATCCTGCAGTATCGCATGGAAAGGTCGGCCTGTTGCTTGTTAATTTAGGGACACCAGACGCCACAGACTTTTGGTCAATAAGGCGCTATTTGAAAGAGTTTCTTTCTGATCGGCGGGTCATAGAGGTCAACCCCATTGTCTGGAAACTGGTTTTAAATCTGATCATCCTCACCTTTCGCCCCAAGAAAGCTGCGCATGCATATAAACAAGTGTGGTTAGAGAAAGGCAACGAGTCACCTTTGCGCGCCATTACGCGCAGCCAAGCGGAGAAGCTGTCTGAAAAGTGGCACCAGCATGGTGTTGACCGTGGTGAGCGCTGTATAGTCGATTGGGCGATGCGTTACGGTCAGCCCTCTATTGCCAGCCGAATGGCTTACCTCAAGAGCCAAGGGTGTGATCGAATCGCCGTGATCCCACTCTATCCGCAATACAGCGCGACCACAACAGCGACGGTCAATGATGAGGTCTTCCGTTACCTTATGACCCAGCGTTGGCAGCCAACCGTG
>JAYPBG010000162.1:0-2059 GCA_038124075.1 Gammaproteobacteria bacterium | reverse complement strand
CCCTATTATGCTGATCAGGTCTATATTAATGCGTTAGCGACCTCTTATAAGCAGCATCTGACTGGATTGGATTGGGAGCCGGAGGTGCTTCTGGCCTCCTTTCATGGTTTGCCTAAACGCTATCACGAGAAAGGCGATCCCTATTATTGTCACTGCCATAAGACGGCTCGCTTGCTTCGTGATGCATTAAGCTTGGATGAGAACGGATTGCAAATGGCTTTTCAATCCCGTTTTGGTCCTGACAAGTGGTTACAGCCCTATATGGATCACGAAATCGATCGCCTTGCCGCGTCGGGAATAAAAAAAGTGGCTGTGATCACCCCGGGGTTTGCCGCCGATTGTGTTGAAACACTGGAAGAGATCGCCATCGGCATTAAAGAGCAGTTTTTAGGTGCGGGAGGCACCCACTTTACGATCGTGCCTGCACTAAACGATTCGGTTGAAGGTATTGATCTGCTTGAGCATTTGTCGAAAAACGTGACCGCTGCTTGGTGTAACGAGGAGTAAGAAGAGGAGTAACAACGTTTGTTGATTGGAAAATAAAAACTACGCTCACTTAAAAAATCTGTCACAGTGCGAATGGCAAGTCTGACACGTTTGGCCTTGCCTCGTGAAAAATAAAAATTCATAAAAACCGTTGAATCTCACCTTACTGTCCCCATTTTAATATATAAGAGCAGTGATATTCCGACAGCCATTAGGTTGCACACAGTAAGTGGACTTATGGTGGGTCTATAAGGTCGTCACTGCATATATTCATATATCATTAATATTGCTCTTTAGGAGGATATGTTATGACAACGTTTGATTTCTCACCCCTGTATAGAAACAGTATTGGTTTTGACCGCATCGCATCAATGCTGGATGCTGCTGAAAAAAGCAGTGCCAATGGGCAGGCCAACTACCCCCCCTATAATATTGAGATGGAAGATGAAAACCACTATGCCATAACGCTTGCGGTGGCTGGGTTTCATCAAGAAGAGCTTGATATTGCAACCGAAAATGGTGTTTTGACCGTTGAGGGTCGTAAAAGTGATCTTGGTGCGGCAGCACAGGCCTCTGAAAAGAAAAAACAGTTTCTTCACCAAGGTATTGCCTTTAGAGGTTTTAAGCGTAAGTTTCAGCTGGCCGAATATGTGGAGGTTGAGCGTGCTGAGCTTGAGCATGGTTTGCTTGTGATCAATTTGGTCCGACGCATTCCTGAAGCGATGAAACCCAAACGTATCACAATTGGCAGTGGATCTCATCACTCATCAGAGCAGGGCCCTACCCAAGGTGGCCGAGGCCGAGCTGCTTGAGGCTATCGCAGAGTTAGAGCTGAATATTTGAGATGACTGGAAACAGAGGGGTATCGTCTTATCCCTCTGTTTTGCCCTTCTGTTTTGCCCTTCTCTGCGGTGTTACCAGGTATAGACTAAGGTGACGCTTGTCTCTCGATCGGTACTGGCATCATCAAGCAGTGGATCACTGTTGTGCCTGATGGTGATGGACGTTTTCATCGCCAGCTGATCGGCGACTTGAGAGCTTAAAGCGCTCTCTGATTTGGATATGGTCTGCTCTTCACCCGCATCGATTGTGAGGGTTTGAGTGAAGGTGGCTGTTTTTGAGAGTTGACTGTTTAATGTCCCACCCAGTCTAAATACGACCTCTTCATCCGATGTCTCTCCAGCAATCGCCGTTGAGAACTTACTGTATCTGAAACCAGGGCCTAGCGTGATATCGAGTTGGTGTTTGTCTGTCTGAAGGATAGGGCGTCCATACCCCAGTGTTGCGGTGGTTTGATAGTCATACTGACTGAATTTATCATCTTCTTGCAGCAGTGTACCGAGCAGGTAGTGTTTGTCAGATGATTGCCATTTTAGCCCAACTTCTACCAAATATTTGTTCGCAGTCTCTGTCTCATTCTCCTCTGTTCTAATGGTCTCTAAACGGCTCGATAAGGTCGTTTTTTCGACGGTACGTGAATAGCGAAATTTGGCATTTAAAGAGCTGGTCTCTGAGTTGCCGCCTGTTGATACCCAGCCAAGCTCTGCGCCCGCTTCCCAACAGCGAGATTCTG
>JAYPBG010000161.1:1160-8040 GCA_038124075.1 Gammaproteobacteria bacterium | reverse complement strand
AATTTTCTTGCTTTTTGATCGGCCCACAAGAGTAAAATAAAGTAAAGTAAAGTAAAGTAAAGTAAAATAGAGTAGAGTAGAGTAAATGATTAGACAACCCTCACCCTTCCGTCGGGGCATCGACCAAGGCGAAACACAGTCAGGCCACAGCTGCGTCACTCAGACATTCATTGCTGATCATTTCGAAAAAAACGGTAACGTCGATTTAGGAAAAGTACAACTATTTCTATCTCAATTACGCAATAGACGCAGTGAACTGGTCAGTGACGCCAAAGAGACTGCGATCATCGAACGGGTTCAGCGCGATGTGTGGCCATTGCGCAAGGCGCGTGACGAGGGCGCTCGCATTGTCAATGGAAGTTTAAACCCAGCGTTGCGGACGATGGACCTCTTTCTTCTACCAAGATTAGAAAAAATATTAACGATGGTAGAAAGCTGCGAACATAACCAAGATAATATTAAGGCTGAATTGCATGATTTTATGCGCGGTTATGCGCCTTTCTATGTACCTAATCAAATAAAGACACAATGGACAGGCGATAACGAATTTTTTCCAACCATAAAAAAAATATTTAGAGCCCACCGCATTCCTATCAAGAGCGACAAAGCCGTGGAGGCCAGTAATTTAGTGGTTGAAGGCTTTAACATTAATGCGGTTAACGCGATTCTATCGGAGCATATGGGGCATACCAAAGAGATTAACCGTTATCTTACGCCAGACGAAATCACCACACTTAAGCAGAACGGCTTCGACCTCTCAATACTTAACCATGGTGTCAGCGCTTTTCATGAGCCTACCACATATAGAGAGGTCGAAGCGAAAAGAATTGAGTGCCTCCCCCAGTTTCCTACAGATGATGAAAAACTGACATACACCGCCCCCCGCTACCGAAGCGCTTTTTCCGTTAAATTTACGGCCGCATTTGAACGTAATAACAAGAAAATAAAATTAAAGGTGAAATTGGGCCCTGAGGTACATCCTGACCTTATTGCCAGTCAAATCAGAGCGTATATGGGCTTTCATCAAGACACCATGCTCTATAGAGAGAAAATAAAGATTTGGCTGGGGCCGCACAGCTATGATCGTTTCGAGCGTGATATCGCTATAAAGTATGGCCTGCCGAGATTCCGTCAATGCATCGCCGAACGCGGTAAAGACGACAAGACGGGCGAGGTGTGGGTTGTCTTCAAGGATGGCTTGCTCGAATTGAGACCCGAGACCGAGATACGCGCCACCATCATGGATTTGGGGATCTACGACAACAGTAATCGACGAGAGCTGCGCAGTCGACACCTATTAAACGCCTTTTTGGCCTCCGGTGATGCACTGCCGAGAAACCACCGTATGGTGTTGGTCAAAACTGAGCAGGGTGACTGGCTACCACAATATCGACTGCAAGATCTCGGTCGATCGCTGGGCTTAAACAGTATGCTGCAAAGGCCCAGGGACATTCTTAGATTCCCCAAACTCGTCAACAAAATCAATGAGTACAGCCGGCCCTTTGTCTGGCGAAAGGGTAAAAATACCCTTGTGCTCAGCCACGCTGATACATTTCGTCATAGCCGCGATGATATGCATGCAACCTATGCGGATCTAAAGTGGATGGCTCGACGCATCGGCTCTCTTCCCGACCAGGCCATTCAAAAAAGTATTGAGCTGGGCGGCATTCCAGAAGAGCTACAAAAGCTCTACTTTTTTCAGATCACCTCAATGAAAAATCAGGTCATTGAAACCTTTCAATTGGCGGACAGCTCAAACGACAACCTCGCCCCCCCTATTCTGCCAACGCCGCTACCCAAGCAGAAAGATCTGCCCGACACCCGTGCGGTATGTGAAGGAGAGATTGTCACAAACTATTTTAAAGATAAAATCATACTGCCACGCATGCAGGAAACCTGGTTCACCTTTTTAAGCCGAGTGCTCAGCGGCCCTGCTCAATCGCAGGCGTTTACACACGAGGTTGAGCAAAGCTTAGGGGCTACCTACAGCGCTCACACAGGTGCGCCGATCACAGCAAACCAGAAGATTAACGCCTCCATTCTCGAGCGTCAGTTTCAACCTGGGGAGCCAGCAGCCTCCCTCAGCAAGTGGTTATTGGAGCCAGGCATTGCCGTTGAAGTTTCCCGAGTTGTGATACCCAATTATAAGGCGCTCTTCGCATCTGAAGGTCAAGGCCGACCCTATATAGTAGCGGATCGCCTATTCTTCTCCATCGGCGTCAACTCGCCCGCCTTTTTAAAACTGCTCAACCTCTTTGGCTTAAATGCAGCCGTTAAGCTTAAAGTGTTTCGCTGCGGCATTGAGCACATTCGCTATTCGGAGACCGTCTCCGAGGGGTATAAAAAGAGGCCTCTTATTGCACGCGCCGCAACTAAGGGCTTAGAAGCCTTTGCACTCAACACATTAGAGCCCGGAGAGGGGCTTCGAACACACTGGTCCGCTGGCCTTGATGCCGCAGCCCATACTGGGCTGAAGATGCCTATGCCCTTTACAGGGATGAACCCCATCAGCAATTACGCCACTATGAAGCTGGCCTACATCAACAGCCATATACAGACCTATACGCGTGACACATACGGCGCACTCCACTTGATTACTGAGCAGAATCACCAGCGTCACGGTGAAGCCGGCGCCGCCTTACTCAAAACCGATGTGATCCAGACCTCTGGTGCCCTCTTGGCTGCTTCACTCAGATCCACAACATCGTATACCAAGCTCTGGAACATTGAGTATCAACCTAGGCAACGAAACATTGAAACAGCCAGCAGAAGCGGCTTACCGATACAGAGCGCTCTTGAGGTTGATACACTAACGGCCGCATTGAAAAAACTTCGAAGCCATCCTGAGTCGATAAAAGTAAATGATTCAGAGCGACCTGAACCCCTTCAGTTGCGCTATCAGGTCGACGCACGCAAAAAGACAAAGAGCACCTCGCTTCAAGGTGCCTTTGTCTTCAATCACGCAAAGCTCCAGAGCAAGACCGATTTTCATGTCACCACTCAAGAGCACGAGTATAACTTTATTCGTTATACTCGCGAAAAAAAGGGCACAACCGGTTTTGAGAACGCCTTGTTTGACTTCAGTACTAGGAATGTCATGCTGCGAGACGGTCATGTAAAGCGATTATCTGTTGAGATGGACCGAGAGAACCCGAATCATTTTGTTGTTATAATCGAACTCTACGACTATCTAAAAAAATCGGACAGTCAAGGGGTTGAAGCGCTGCTGCATCAGTTAAATCGACGCTATTCTGAGCGTGCCGACAAACCCTTTTTTCGTGAATCATTGCCACCGACCGATCAACCCTATCGACGTATCTATGCGCATGGACGCATCTATATCAATGGGAGCAAACTGCTGGAGCTCTTTGACGAGAAGGAGATCGATGAGTTTTTATCTAAAGCAAAAACCCTCTATCGCAATGCACCCAATATAGACACTCAACACCTCAGTGCCACTGAGCGTACTAAACAGTTCCTATGGAACAAACAGTTGCGAAACGCCGTCCATGCATACACTGACAGCCGTGAAAGAGTGAAGCTCGACAGTGATCAAGACCTGGATGAACGTGAGCGTCATGCTGCTCAAGAAGCCCTGGCCAAATCAGCGCTTGAGTTGATCAACGTGCTTTATAAATCAAAGTTTGGCGTAACCCCACTCAAGTCACTGTTAGGTGACGACAGCCTCTTTGTTGTTGGAGAGGTCTTTGGCATACATCAGCAAACCAACTTCCTGCATGACGATATGTGGAAAAACGTATTGCGCTTTGCGGGCAGCTCCTGGGGCTCTATGACGCGGGTACCGCCCATTTCACACTTTATACGCTACCATCAACCGGGCGATGCAAACCCATTAATGGAACCGCAAATGCGTCAAGAGACGTTCATAGGCCGCCGAGTGACCGGCCTATCCGGGGACTATCAGCTATTAGGGCAACGATAAACAGGGCCACGATAAAACAGTATATTGAATTTTAAGTTAAGGCATTGTTATGACCATAAAAACGGTATCTGCAGCAGATAAGCTATCCACCTACGGCGAACCCTGGGTAATCAACCGAGCTGCGAAAGAGGATAAAAAAGCGCTCAGCACCATAACGATTCCAACCGACGTAGGCATAGAGCGCGTCAATGCACTCAAAGCGTCAATGCGCAGCAGCGGATCAGGAGGTGGCATCACAGGTGCGCGCCGAGAACAAAAAACCGTTCTGGACCAATCAATACTGATTGGTATTATGGACAAGTTAAAAGATAACGGTATCGTTCTTAGATCGCGTGAAAAAAAAGCACATGAAACAACAGCAAATGAAAGAGGGAGAGGGGGCGCATACGAATGGCAGGCAACAAGCTTAACCTATTACGGCACCGCTGCACGCTTCTACAACCATCAAGAGAACACAAAAATACGGATGCGCATCCGCTTCTATCTTCGCCATCAAAAAGATAACGAAGGGGACATTATTCAGATCGAACGCTCAAAGCCCACTCAACAGAGTGGTTTTTTAGAAATAAAAATCAAATCACCACGCGCCAGTGAAGATAACTCCGTCGACAAATATCGCATCAATGTTCCGGATCATTACCTGGCTCGCCTTGTCAATTTAAACAGCCGTGATTCAGAGTTTACCCACCAGTTAAATACTATTCGTGACAACATTACGCTTGATACGCACGTAAACAACAGCAACCCTATGAAGCTTGAGGAGATGTTTAAAACCATTGATCAGTTTGCTCGGATCAACCCAAACTTCATCAAGCCCAGTGTTGCCATCAGCTATGATCGAAAGGGCTTTTCATATGAAGAGCCGAACTACCCACTCAAAGAGGCACAACCCTTACCCAAGCATCGCGCCTCCATACTCAATCGATTCCCCAGTCGATTCAAAGCAAACGCCATCAGAGGCAACAGTAAGATGCACGAAACACCCCCTACGAATAGAGGGGTGAATACAAAAGGGGTGCCTATCGAGTATCAGTTAACCGTCGACAGTCATGTCCAAGCGCACTACCCCTGCCTACCCAACATCAACAGCGATGAGATGCCCGTCTTGGCTCATTTTAGCACCGGCCAGAACACCGCTTTCTGTTGGTACCCTCAAGACGTCAATGTGGTTGAATTTAAAGAGCCGATGAACATCGCTAAGCTAGCCTATAAACAGCGCAGTGAGACGCATAAAAAATTCACTGACACTCTGATTAAAACGATGAAGAGCGATTCAGTGTGGGGTGAGTTTGATCAACAGGTGGGGAAGTATGGGAACTTTCGCAGGCGTATTAAAGAGGCGCATGATCCATTGCTGCCCAAAAATGAACGTATTAAGATCGTTTTTAATCACATACCCTCTCATTCAAACGCACTATAACGCGGACTATAACGTGCGCTATAACGCGCAAGCCCGTAACTGACCCAACACATGAGGATTAAACTTAATTTGCATTAAATCAACACTGAGCGCTTGATGCTGGGCCATATCAATGATTGAAGCAATATAATCATACTCCTCAATAAACAGACGCTTCGTCTCATCCTCCCGCCAACAACGGGTGCTTTGGCTGTCGCCCTGTTCAACTGCACCGTCCCAACAGAAGCGTTGCGGCAGCACCAAACCTCTCATATCTGCCAAGGCATCCGCTTCAATTGCCAGTATGGCGATTTTTGGCTTTTGCTCGTTTTCTTGAGACATGTTTTCTTGAGACACCTTTTGATCCGCCTTTATGCGCGCCCGGCTTATCCCATTGACGGCTTCACCGGCAAATAGGAAAGCCATCGCTTCCGCTTGCTTTCCGATCGCAATGTAAAAGCCTTCACCCAGTTGTTGGCAGGCTTCGACTTCATGGCGGTTTCGCCGATATTCAATGCCTGCAACTAAAGAGTCTTGGTAGATATTGGCCGTACCATGAAACCCAACATACTGGTTTTTATCTGCACGCTCACAAGCGGCATCCACCTCTTCGACCAGGCGGATGTGGTGGAGCTCAACCTCTTGTCGAGAGTAGAGCGTGTTCACCTCTTTT
Source organism: Gammaproteobacteria bacterium (assembly GCA_038124075.1). Lineage (GTDB taxonomy): Bacteria > Pseudomonadota > Gammaproteobacteria > Pseudomonadales > JAYPBG01 > JAYPBG01. The sequence continues at coordinate 2,025 of JAYPBG010000161.1, read as the reverse complement.
GTGGGGTGTTCAACAAGAGGCCTCAACCGATAGAGATTCGACTTGATCCCGATCTTTTCAGTTTGAAACGCCCGACCTTTATGATGCTCTTTGTTCGCCTTTTCATACGCAGAGGTCAGACGCGTTTGCCCTATTGCCCTACGCTTATTTGGTTGCAGCTGCCTAGAGAAGCAGGTTACGAGTGTGCAAGCCACTCCTCTAGGGCGACTCATATTATTTAACATGTTGATCTAGGCGCTCACTCATTAAGAAAAGCATCCAACGCTTCAACTACTTCATCATGTCCATTGTTAGCAGCAAGCATCCGCGCAGTATTTTGATTATTATCCTTCAGACGTACATCGACAAACGCGGTAACCGCTCCCGCTTGCTGTCCACATAGATAACCCCTTAATATCGCAGCAAATCCAGAACGACGCATAGCCGCCGCATTTACTTCGAGCAACGCTTGAACCACTTCAAGACGTCCATTTGCAGCAGCATACATCAGAGCCGTTTTTCCAGCACTATTCGTCTGATTGACGTCTACCCCCTCTGCATTGAGCAACACCTGAACCACTTCTTTGTGACCTTCAAGCGCAGCCCACATCAGAGCAGTTTTTCCATCAGCAGATGCCGAATGGACCTCTATCCCCGCTACCTTGAGCAGCGCTATAACCACTGCAAGATGCCCATTGTAAGCAGCATACATCAGAGCATTCATTCCAACATAATTCTTCAGATTGACGCCTACCCCCGATGCATTGAGCAGTGCTATAACCACATCTTTGTGCCCCTTAAACGCAGCAAACATCAGAGCAGTTTTTCCAGCATTATCCTTAAGATTGACTTTTACCCCCTCTGCATTGAGCAACACCTGAACCAC
>JAYPBG010000161.1:0-1060 GCA_038124075.1 Gammaproteobacteria bacterium | reverse complement strand
TCATTATCCTTAAGATTGACTTTTACCCCCTCTGCATTGAGCAACACCTGAACCACATCTTTGTGCCCCTTAAACGCAGCAAACATCAGAGCAGTTATTCCATCATTATCCTTAAGATTGACTTTTACCCCCTCTGCATTGAGCAACACCTGAACCAGTTCATGACATCCATATTCAGCAGCAAACATCAGAGCAGTTTTTCCAGTATCATCCTTCAGGTTGACGTCTACCTTCTCTGCATTGAGCAACCCCTGAACCATTTCAAGATATACACCTTTAGTAGCAGTTTCTCCATTATTGAGCTCTGCACTGAACTCTGCATAGTGCCATATCTTAATCTTTTCAAGATATATACCTTCAGTAGCATACATCAGAGCAGTTTTTCCAGTATCATCCATCACATTGACGTCTACCCCCTTTGCATTGAGCAACACCTTAACCACTTTAGGATTCCCCTTTGCAACAGCAACAATCAGAGCCGTTTTTCCAGCATCATCCTTCACATTGACGTTTACCCCCTTTGCATCGAGCAACACCTGAACTGCTTCAAGATGCCCATTGTAGACAGCATGCATCAGAGCTGTTTTTCCAGTATCATCCTTCAGTTTGACGTTTACCCCCTCTACATTGAGCAACACCTTAATCACTTCAAGATGCCCATTGCAAGCAGCATATATCAGAGCAGTTTTTCCAGCATGATCCTTCAGATTGACGTCTATCCCCTCTACATCGAGCAACACGTTAACCACTGCAAGATGCCCATTGTAAGCAGCATACCTCAGAGCAGCAGTACATGCCGAATGGACCTCTATCCCCGCTACATTGAGCAGCTCTATAACCACTTCAAGATGCCCATAGTAAGCAGCATAAATCAGAGCATTCATTTCAGCATTATCCTTCAGATTGACGTCTACCCTCTCTACATTGAGCAACACGTTTACCACTTCAAGATGCCCATTTTGAGCAGCATACATCAGAGCCGTTTTTCCAGTATAACTCTTCAGATTGACGTCTCCCCCCCCTACATTGAGCAACTCCTTAACCACGTCGAGATGTCCAT
>JAYPBG010000160.1:0-8040 GCA_038124075.1 Gammaproteobacteria bacterium | reverse complement strand
GTGCTACGAACCGCCGCGGACCAGCTGTGTTGATCAAAGGTGTTGAGCAGGCTTTTGATCAGCTGCTGGTCGTTATAGGGCGCTTCAATCACATCAGCAATCCAGGTTCGGGATTCGAGCAGACGCTGTTTTGCCATGATGACGCCTGTCTTACAGATGATCAGTATGGGCAAGTTTGCCGGAAAAGTCTCCGACTTAAAGAGTGTGATGTCATCTGTAAGAAGGGCATCTGGTTGCAGCTCAATCATTTTTTCATAGATGGTGTCTGGGTCACAGCAGTGGACGTTCAGAGTATGTTCTGTCTGAATATAGTGGCAGTAGTTGAGTATAATGGTCTGATCCTCTTTAGATGAGAGGGTCATTAAAAGGGTCTTGTCGGAAAACTCTTTATGGTCTTTTAGGTCAATGAGGTCGTAGCCTGGCTGTTCGGCTGATTGATTCTCAATAGGCGCGTTTTGGGTGCTAACCATAACCGTATCGGTTGGTAGGGCGACCTCAATGGTAAAGCAGCTCCCTTTGCCCTCTTCACTGGTCAGTGTAATATCACCGTCCATGAGCTCAGCCAGTGCTTTTGAGATGCTGAGGCCGAGGCCGCTGCCGCCGTATTTTCTAGAGGTGGAGCCATCGGCTTGAGTGAATGAGGCAAACAACCTTTTCTGCTGCTTTTTGGATATGCCAATGCCTGTATCTTGGATCGCAATATGAAGTAATTTTTTATCTTTCTCTTGAGGCTGCTCGTTGGCATAGGTGACCGTGGTTTTAATGTAGCCCGTTTTAGTAAATTTAAGGGCATTACTGAGCAGGTTGGTGATAATTTGCCGCATACGCAGTGGGTCACCTATGTATAGGTCGTCAATCGTGGGTTCGATTTCAATGTGGACCTGTATCCCTTTTTCAGTCGCAGCTTCGTCAAAGAGGTCTACGGTTTTGCACAGTTCATGGCGCAGTGAGAAGCTGATGTTTTCGAGCTTCATTTTGCCCGCTTCTATTTTAGAGAAGTCTAAGATGTCGTTGATAATGCCGAGAAGGTGGTCTGATGCATAGCAGATCCGCTGCATTCGATCGGTCTGCATGCTGTTAAGGGGTGATTTCAGAAGGAAGTTAGCGAACCCAATAATGGCGTTCAGCGGTGTGCGAATTTCGTGGCTCATGGAGGCTAAGAATTGGCCTTTAGCAATGGCGGCTTCATCGGCTTGTAATTTTGCGGTGGCGAGCTCTCGCGCCTGCGTCAGCAGTGAGTGACGTGTCTGCTCCAGCTCCTTCACGCGCAGGTGCAGCTCGTCCTGAATTTTTGCATGCTCAGTGATGTCTTCAATTAATACTAAGCTGGCGGGTTGATCTTCCCAAGCAATGGGTGAAAGAGATATTTTACCAATAAAAAGATCGCCTGTGTTGCGCAACAAGGTCATCCCTTTGTTGCCATAGGGTTCCATGCGCAGAGGGCGCTTGAAGTACCGCTTTAGGAAAACGCGAATGAAGTTGCGGTGTTTTGTTGTTAAGAAATGGTTACAGTGATGCCCGACCAGGCCACCATCATCGGCAAGAAACATGACAAGGGCTGCAGGGTTACAGTAAAGGATGGTGCCTTCGCGGTTGAGAATGATCACGGACATGGGAAGGCTATAAACAAGGGTGTTAAGGAACTCTTGATTTCTTTCGATGGCCACTGTTTTTTCAGAGATTTCACGGTCGATCTTTGCTTGCTCGCCGGTGGTGACTAAGGTCGTAAAGACGGCCAGTCCGGTGAGAATTAACCCCAAAAGATAGAGCAGTGCCAGGGGGTGTGTTAAGGCATCTTCGAGGTATTCTGCATTGAAGTGGATGCGAATAAACCATTCCCGATCGGCTACTAGACCATGTTGATGGGTAATATACGTTGAGTTTTCGATGCGGGCTGTTTTCGGGGGGGGGATCAGTTGGGCTCCGCTGTCGAGAAGTTGGGAAAATATTAAGTGGTGTTGCTCCAATAGCGGCTTAACCTTTTCGATAATATGGTTTATGTCGATCAGTGCAATCACGACATTTTCGGACTGTGCAGGGTGTGTGGGTGCGATGAGAAGATACCCCCAGTGCGAATAGGGCTCTGTGCTTGCCTCGTTATGGGTATTATGGGTATGAGGGTTTTTGTTGAGCTGGATAGGCGGGCTGGCCTGCTGTCGTACGGTTCTGAGTGTTTTGTCGATGGTGTCACGGACAGTCTGTGTGCTGTAGAGGTTGTACCCAAGCGCAGATTCGTTGCCGCTTAAGGGTTCAATGAAATAGACGGGATAATAAAAGGGGGCTTTGGAGGCCGTAACGAGCTCACCCTCCTTCTTTTCTGAAAAGTTGAAAAATGGGAAGGTGGTGGCGCGTGCAGCTGTTTCATAGGCTTCGCGTTGTTCAAAAGGGACTTTGGGCGCCCACTCATAGGCAAGAACGGTGGGGTGGCTCTCAAGGAGCCGTTGGGTAAAGACTTTAAAGGCTTGGCGATCGACTTTTGTGTTGGCTTGGAAGAACGCCTGTAGGGCAGAGAGTGATTGATTGATCTCTAACACCTCATCTTGTACTAACTGAAGCACGGCATTGCTGCTTGTATTGAGTTGATAGTACAACCGCTGTTGGTTGAACTGCATGAACAGTGCTTGGCTGAGATAGAGTGTGAATAAAACAATGGCCGCAGTCATTGTGCAGAGCTGTTTTCGTCGCCTAGAGGTAAAGGGGGTCTCTTGTATAAGAATCAGCAAGAGAGGCGTGACTAAGATTACAGCGGTTGCATCCTGTATCCAGCCATTAAACCAGCCTGCTGCTAAGGTGTTTGAAGTGTGATGACCCAGCGCCAGTGCAGCAAGGGTGTGCAGGGATGATGAAAAGGCAGAAGCCAGAAGGCCGCCGGATACGAGAATCGTTAATATTTGTTGGTTGCTGGAGAGTGTCCAAGGCGCTTTGCTGAAGCGGTGGATTAACCAGTGACTGATGAAAAGGTGGCAGGCTGTTACGGCTGTGTAGAGCAACGCGGATAGGAGTTGGGTTGATAGCGCCAGTGGCTGGTCGGCTACCGCTTGTAGGAACCGAGGTAAGATCAGTTCTGCGATAAAAGCCGCTGCACAGATGACCCATATTGTTGAGGGGCCTATAAGCAGTATGGCGGCTATGGCAAAACCGGTCGGAAGCCATATGCCTTGATAGAGCGAGTCAGAGAGGTGTGCCAATGCGCCTAGGAGCGAAAGCAGCAAATATAATACGCCCACAGCCGTATGCGTGATGCGCGGTGATTGCTGCAGCGGGTTTTTAATAGTATTTAAAAGGCTATACATCTTTTTTTATTTTCTATGTTTCGCTTTTTCTGTCGCTTTATGCGAGCTACGCTGTCTGTAAATCAGCATGCTGACGCTTTTGGAGTGCGCTTGGTACTGTTTTAGTGTTCTTCTTAAAGTGTTCTTCTTAAAGTGTTCTTCTTAAAGTGTTCTTCTTAGTGTAGTTTAATCACAATAGTTTAAAAAGTAATCTAATGGAATTTGGGAGGGGGGGAATGGGAGGAGAGGGGAAGAGAAAAGAGAGGAGGCATGGGAAAGGCCTCCTCTCTATGATCCTCAATTTACTCTTCGAAAGGGAGTGCTTCTAAATCAAAAAATTGGCGTAAGACTTTGAATAGACTGTGGGCATCAGAGCTGCCAGCGGTTTCGCGAATGGAGTGCATGGCAAATTGTGGCACACCCACATCCAGGGTTCTAATGCCAAGGTTGGCGGCTGTCATAGGGCCGATGGTGCCGCCGCAGCGAAGGTCTGCGCGACTGGCAAAGGTTTGTGGCTTAACACTGCATTGCCCACAGAGCCAACGAAACAGTGCGGCGGTCTCGCTGCTGGTCGCGTAGCTTTGATTGGCGTGATATTTGATAACAGGGCCTTGGTTTAAGATGGGGCCGTGCGTTTTATCATGTTTTGTTGGGTAGTTGGGGTGGACACCATGCGCATTGTCGCAGGAGATGAAAACGGAGCGGTTTAGGCATTGTGCCAGCTCATCGTCGCTGCTGAACAGTCTCTTTAAGATCGACGTGAGAAAAGCGCTGTTGGCGCCATGGCTGGAACGGCTGCCTACCTCTTCATGGTCATAACAGACCAGCACGCTGGGTGTTAAGCCATCAGAATCAAGTAGGGCCATTAAGCCTATGTAGCAACTGAGCAGATTGTCTAGACGGGCGCTGGTAATGAACTCATCATTTAGGCCGATAATGGCAGGCGGTTGAGTGTCGTAGAGGGATAGATCAAAGTCGAGCAGCTTGACGATGTCCAGGTTGCTGTTCTTCTGCAGCTGCTTGGTGATGAGGTGCTTGAGGTTGGAGGTCTTACCGTTCGAGTTTTGCAGAAAAATGGGTGGCATATCTGTCTGGGCGTTGACGGTTCTGTTTTTATTCGCTTCACGATCCAGATGAATGGCAAGGCTAGGAATGATGGCGATCGGTTTATGGAAGTCAACCAGTATGGATTTGATGGTGTCGTTAGAGGCCATGTAGTTGACCCGTCCGGCAATGGATAGATCACGATCAAACCATGGATTGAGCAGTGCACCACCATAGACCTCGAGACCCAGCTGGCCGTAGCCCTCTTTCTCAATATCGGGGTTGGGCTTGAGTTTTAGGCAGGGGCTGTCGGTATGAGCGCCCACCATTCTAAAACCGGTGTTGCTGAGTGCCTCAGGGTCGTCCCCTGTTGTGAAGGCGATAAGCGATGAGTCGTTGCGTTTCACATAGAAACGTCCTTGAAGGCTGGGTGAGCCGTCATCGTTTATCCAGGTTTCGTTTTCGGGAAGCTCTTCAAAGCCCGCTTGTTCCAGGGCGGTCGTGAGGCTTTGAACGGCATGATAGGGGGTAGGGGAGGCCTCAAGGAAATTGAGCAACCCCTCGTTAAAAGTCTGTTTTTTCATCGTTTTAATCCGTTTTCTCTTGTGGCACCCTTAAACTGTGAGCCAGGTTGTTTAAGGGTTGCCTGTATGTTCTTGGCTGTTTTATGCTGGTGTTGACCAGCGATCGGTGCTATCTGTGAGACTATCTGTGACAGGCTTTGGTAAAGGGCGGCTGCAACGATGATCTGTTGGGTGGCAGCGGCGTATCAGGGCCAAAGGCTTCTTAGGTTTCAGGCTCATTCCCAGGTTCATTGTCAGGTTCATTTTCAGCCACAGTATGCTACCGAATTCTTGCCACCTCTGCGAGCTTTTCCTCAATATTGCTTGATATCTTGATCTTGCTTGATTTTTGAGCTTCGACTTAGAGGTGTACCTTGGCTAAGTCTAGTTCAAAAAATGCAGGTCTGTTCTAAACCGTGCTGTTCGCTGTTTTGGTGAATGACGTCACGGGTGTGAGGTTGCTAGCAGGAGGCCAGTTGTTGGTAGCGATCCTCAAGCGCTTGATAGACGGTTTCATAGAGGTTGGCAATCGTTGTCTCACTTTGAGTCAACTCATTGATGATATCGCTCAGGTGCTCATTATCCTCGCGGCCTTCCCAGGACTTTTTGTATTCACCCTCTTTATAGCCGTTGCACTGGCGAAAGTGGTTGAGGGCATTTTTGCCAATATATTGGACAAAGAGCACCTGCATCGGTAGATTGGCCAGCAGCATTAACCGGAAAAAAGGGATGACGGCGAACTGCTGTGTGGTCAATGTGGTTGCGGCAAAGGCTTCGATGGCGTGTCGAAATTGCTCTGCGGTTGAGTCGTGGGCGGGAGGTTGGTCTAAATAGGTTTCAGCCAGAGAGGCTGCCAGTTCATTAAGGCTATCGGGGCTGCTGGCTTGACGTTGCAGAAGGTCGCTTAAGCCAAAATGCCATATGTCGATCAGTTCGAGCTGTAACTGTTCCCAGTCGGTATTCTGCTGTTTCCACCATTTCCAACCAAATTGATCGAGCATTTCGGCGCACTCGGTCCAGATGGCTCGATACCATGGGAAACTCTGTTTACGCCATTCAGGGTGAACGTGCTGGTTGATGCCTTCTTGGAGCGAGAGCATCTGCTCGATTTCGACCGTCATGCGCTTTCTGCCGTGGCCGTTGTTGCTGTTAAGTGGTTTAGTGTTGTCCGAGTCGTTCACCTGCTATCCTCCTCACTTTTTGGCTTCACTTTCTTGAAAGTGGTTAAGAGGGGCTGAGGATAGCAGATTTGGCGTCACTATTCACCTGCAACTCACCTGCAACTCACCTGCAACTCACCTGCAACTCACCTGCAACGGTGAGCGGGCTAGAAAACGCTGGGCAGGATCAATCTTCGATCTTGTAGAATGATCGAGTAGAGTATTGAAAGCGTTCACTGATGCTGGATTCAGCCCAGTTTTTGCGCTCATCTCGTTTCGGCTTTTTGATGAATGGGATTTTATCCGTCATGCCATTGAGGTCTTCAACCACTTGAGTGACTGATTGGAAGTTGTCACGCATTTCACTGATGTTGCCCACCATACTGCCAAGGTGGTTGTCCATGCCGCCGACGTTTCTGGCGAGCTTGTCCATTTTGACTTCAAGCCGTTTTAATCCGTCGTTCATATGCATCATCAGTGATTGCATGCGAAACAGGGATGAACAAAATTCGAGCAGTATGCGTATGCCTGCGGTGCCCGCAATAAAAAGCAGAGGGTCGATCAATACCAGCAGTATGATGCCGCGCAGCGGTGATATCAGTATGGTCTCCACGGTGATATAGCCCAATGTAACAAACAGAGAGAAGATGCCCAGTCCGTAGAGCAGCGGCAGCATTTTGATGGTGACCACTTCTGAGAAGGAGAAGTCGAACAGGGATCTAATGAAATCTTCTGCCCAGCGTGCCGGTGCCATTTTGCTCAGAGAGGAGGGTTCTGGTGAGGGTGTCGATGAGCTGTCTGTTTTGGTGTGTGGCATGAAGCCCACCTTGTGCTTAAGTGAATCGTTTTTTGAGGGTGGGGTATCGCCATGTGGTTGGGGTTTCGTGTGTTTACGTTTAGAGGCGTATTGAGCAGCGGCGGTGTAGCTGTCATGTGCTGTGTGCCGGCCTTTTGCTTGAGATGTGCGGTATGACCTGTTGCGAGGGCTGTCTGGGTGTTGCGTTGTGTTGTGGTTATGATGGCTCATACGGTAACCTTTGAAATATTATACCTTTAGGTAGGACCTTTCTGTTTGCCCTAGGTTGACTTATCGGCTTTGTCGTCTTGCGGTCGATGTTCAAATAAAATAGGCGCAGCTGTGATTCTGCTTCTACATGGCTTCTACAGTTGCGCCAGCAAAAAAATAAATACTCAAAAATACTCAATAAACATCTTATGTTATGACTAATACAACCAATACAACCAATACAACCAATACAACCAACTGCAATTAATATATAAGTAATACAGCTAATACAGATAAAATAAGCCGTAGATAAATATTCTAAAACGGCCTTATAAATATGACGTTAATGCTGCATAAAAAATAACTGCATAAATACTGCGTAATGTGATTTTGAAGTTTGTTTTACTGCTATCCCTAATGTGTGAAACGCTTCGTTTTGGGCATTTTTCAGAGCTGAAAAGGGTGCTGCAAACAAAGCGTAAGAATCAGTGTAAGTGATTTTCACAAATTTGCTGAAAAAAATGATCTTTTTTATTGGGTTTTTTTACCTCTTCACCCCTTGCTTTTACGTTGCTTTTGTGTTGGGTTTTTTCTTTCTCTGTTTAGTGCTTTTTATCAAGCATTTTTCCAGGATTCATCAGGCCATTCGGGTCTAGTGCTGATTTTATTTTGTTCATAATGGCGACCTCTTCTGCTTTGCGTGTGTAATTAATATACGGTTTTTTTAATATGCCTAATCCATGCTCAGCTGAAATGCTGCCGTTATATTTTTTGACCAGAGAGAAGAGGATGTGCGTCAATTTTTTCTCAAGCTGATTTTTTTCGGGCAGCGTTGTGTCGTTCGCTTCTGTTGCTTTTGTTGGGATAAAATTTAGATGCACATTTCCATCGCCTATATGGCCAAACCAAACAAACTGAACATGATCGCGTAGGGCCTCATTGCCGTGTTGCTCTATTATTTCCGTTAGCGCTTCTATAAATTGAGTAATTTTTGA
>JAYPBG010000159.1:0-8071 GCA_038124075.1 Gammaproteobacteria bacterium | reverse complement strand
CATGCATTCGCTGCGCCTCAGTGGCGCACAGAAGATTGCAGCAGGTTTAACCACTTTAGATGAAGTGCTTAGGGTTACACCCTCCAACATTATTGGCGGGCAGTGATGGGGGCAGCCCTAAAAGCATAACGATAACAGCACAACAATAACGGTTAAAAAAGAGTACAACATATGGACAACTCACAACGCTTAGAGGATTATGATCACCTCTGCGTCAACATACTAACAGGCTTAGCGACCAATGCTGTAGACAACATTGCCGCATCGGCAATAGAAATACTTGAAGTAACATGCCTCTTTTTCAATCGAGATATTACAGAAAAAATGACGGCCTTTAATAAGCTCTACGCCTCCAATTCAGAGCTTGATACCAAAACCGATCAGATCAACCATGAGGCTGAACGGCTCGTTGCAGCCGTACAGAATGGCCAAATTAAGAAGCTTACAGCCAGAGCTGGTGACTCCAACGATCTGATTGAAGAAAACACGAGCATCTCTCACCTGGCCGATATTCAGAAAGATTTAGAGGCAATGATACATCAAGATGAAAAGATCAAGCAGCGCTTAGTACCCGTAATGCAGTGCATGCAGTATGAAGATCTCATCATCAACCGCATTCATCGACTCATCGAATGTTGGAAAAACATCATCAACGCATCGAGCTCTGACATCGACATCAAAAAAATCATCGTCAGTTTTGATCAACACCTGGCAACTGAAAATGAATACATCATATTTTATACCTGCGTACTTGGCCTAGATTATACAAAAAGCATTCACTCCAGCCTAACCAAGGAGTTTGCAATAGAAGAACCCCCTCTAAAAAGCATCCATGAGTTGGAAGAAGGTTTTTTCCTATTTGCACAAACATCCCTGAACACATGTATAAAACAGACTAACGAGGCATTTCAAGAGCTCATACATTTACTTGACCTGATTTCAGGCCAATCCAATGAGATAGCGTACCTTTTCTCAGGAAAAGATACGCTCAAACTGCTCCACGATGCACTTCGGCAAGATCAAGAAAGCTCTATCCAGACCATCGAACTCACACTCCAAGAGATCATGAACACTCAAGAAAAGCATAACAAAGAGGCCAAAGTCCTGCTCAACCTATTCTTAACGGCCCTACAATCTCAAGACGCTATCCGCCAAAACATTGAAAACATTGGCCACCTACATAATCTTTGGAGAAGCACACGAGAGAGCATAAAACACAGCCCACAATGCATAAATAAACAGAAAATAGAATTTGGCGAGCAACTGATGAAAGCGCTCACATCAGAGAGGGAGCGTGACGTTGTACGTAAACTGATCCCAGATTTAAAAATCAGCGCGAACGAAGATAATAAAAATAATGACAACAATAGTGGCAGCGACAATGACAATACAGTTCTCTTTTAAGGCGCCGATCACACCACCACTCTACCACCCTAACCCCCTCTTTGTTCAGGGTACCAAACCCGCCTTATTCTTCCGAGCTTCATCAATCTTTTTCCTTAACTTAGTCACGGCCATATCAATTTGCTCCTCTTTTGATTCTTCTTTTAATGACTCCTCTGACGCCTCTTCATCAACCTGTTTAAGCTGACGTTTTTTATGTGGCTGCCGCCTCTTTTCCGGGTCATCACGCCGCCGCTTGATTTTCGCCTTAAATGCAGTAACAACGCCCATACGAGACTTAGCGGACTTACTCCTCATCGATCTAAACTTATCAAACAATCCCTGCAGACGGGAAGAGACACGGGTTAACTGAACGGCAGAAAGGAAACGCACCTTCCCTCCAGAGAGGTTACCGGTGAGCGCCTCTCGAATACTCAACCCCGCCTTCTCATTTAGGCGAGCATCCTTACCATTAATAATACCCACATCCGAGCCCGAACGCCGCATTTTAGAACCTAACTCATGCTCTGCCGGAATATCCTCTATAACAGAGGCATGAACATTACCCTCTTTATCAACACGCAGCGCAACAAAATTATCTTTAGATGAGTTATTAAATGAAATCTGGACAGAGTTCGCTTTTGCCAAATTTGTTTTGGCCGTTGATACCGAGCGCAGTGAACGGATCGTAACACCTTTAACCCCAGAAGGCACCTTAACAACCACACCATTACCGTTCTTCTTCAAACCACTGATAAGCTTAGCACTAAACTTCCCACTGGCTGAACGGGCAGAAGGGGTCGCCTGTATATTACCCGTATTACGAACAGCACCTAAAGATTGCATACTCAGCACTCCTCCACTTCTTATTGCTTATGGGCATTGCTTATAGGCATAAAACATAACCCGCACTTCTTCATTATTAATTCTATTCTTATTTATTTTATTCAGCCATCAACTGAAAAAAGAGCCAACTTATAACATCCTACTCGATCATCACCTAGGACACAACAAGCAAACTGTAAAGATAGCGTTTAAAAGCGTCAAAAGCATTTACAAAAAACTTAATACATTTTATAGCCTTATATAGTCTTACGCCATGACTGTAACAGGTTTATACAAAAATAATACAAAGATATATTTTTATAACACTACTACTACAATAGCAGTAGTAGTAAGAGTAAAAATAGCAATAGCAGCCTGACGAGTAGACCAGACGTATATCCGAGCAAAGCCTGTTTAGAAACGCTCAACACCCTAACCACCCTATGCACGTTCTGAGGCGATTCTGGAAGATTACAGTATTTGAATATGATTACTGCTGCTCAGAGCAACCATCTTCGTCGGCGTTGGCAGGATCCAGGTCTTGACAGTAAACAATCGCGTTAGCCGGTGGTTCAGTTCCACCGGTTACTGCAAATGCAGCTGATACCGTCATAGAACTGAGATCCACCACATCGTATCCAACAATATTATCAGCGCTCTTCTGGTCGAAACCCCACTGGGTGCGCGTATGTACATCCGCTAACAGCACACCTATCTCAGTCTCGAACGTAGCTTCGCTCTCTGTAATCCCATCGATAAACACCATCTGCGCCGTTTCGAAACTGAGCGTGACATCGAGCGCTGAGCCTTGGCTTATCTCATTTGAACAGGCACCGCTAGGGCAGGTATTGAAATAATAGAGATAAAAGGGCTCAATCCACGCAATAGCGGGGTCTGAAGCAAGAGTTTCATCACCGAAGGGGTGGCTCTCACTCGGCCACTGGTTACTGTACTCAGCATGTGAAAAGTCAGACCATAGCTTAAATTGAGAATTTCTCTCTATCTCGGCAAATAGACCAAACGGACCGAAGTTAAAATCGACAGAGCCATTCTCATTACCAGTGCACTCGATCGCATTATTGGCTAACCAGTGTGACTGTTTGGGCTGAGCCGGACGCGTTGATGTCAACGTGTTTGTCACTGTATCGAGCCACTGGAAATCGACCGTGGAACAGGTGTCGCTTTCACTGTCTTTTACACAAAATAGGTAATCACCACGATTAAAGCTCATCCCCGACAGCAAGTCTGCATCCATGTAGCGTGATTGTGTCACATCATTTTCACTCAAGCCACAGTTAGCTATAGCATGGGTTACAGCAGCACTCTCCGAGAAGGGTTGTCCATACATAGCCAAATGCATAGTGACCCATTTTGTGGTGTCGCCACCATTAAACGTCAGTGGAAACTTTATGTGGTAATAAGCTGCGTCCACAGAAATGGCATCATACTGCTCACGAGCGCTGTATTGGGTCTGTAGTGTATTGTTCGTGGAGAGTGAAACAGGCGTAAAAAGATCAAAGTTAGCCCCGCCAAGGATGCTTCCTGGGGTTTCACTGTACTCATCGACACCCAGCAGCCGGGTTCCACCAGGAACAGAAGTATTGGCCATATGTAGGTGCACACTCATGGCATTCCCGGATGCGCCGACTGGGTAGAGGCAAGTGCCAGATGTAACATAGTTATCAGCTACTATTGTACAATCTTGCGCTGTTTCGCCAGATCTAGGGGCTACCGTGCTATCATGGGCTATCTGTGCAACTTGGAGTGCTGTTACTGTATCACTATCTTTTAATAAAACAGTATTCGAGGTAAAGGGTGAATCCGTACGGTTCTAAAAACCTGAGCCACCACCGCTGCCTCCATCACCCTCATCATCTCCGCTTCCACAAGAAACGATAAATATTAGTGGCAACGCCATAACGAAGAGAGATTGTTTTTTTCTCATAGTGTATATCCAACCCTGTTATTATTTGCATCTTAAAGTACCCTCACTCTTATTCTCTATAGCCCAATCCTTGATGTTCAGCAAAATTTCCCACACTATTAAATGTGGAATAAAATATTAGCAGCAAAAAGGAATCATACGGTTTATATTAGGCTATTAGCTCAAGTAGGGCGCATATGCCATTTGGATCATCTATAGCTGCTTGAAAAGTACTGTACCGTTGTTGCCTTCCTCGCCCAACCGCATCACGTATTATCTATACGCTCAGCGGCTTGGGCTCGTCGTGCGCCTAGGTACATTACTTGTCAAGCAGCTATAGATGCCTTGAGAAAACGGATATTTAGACAAATTAAAGCAGTGCCAGCACAGCTTCGGCGGCTTTCTGACTCGCCCCTTGCCGCAAGGTCTCATGCAGACGAGTAAACTCCGATTGAACAGCCTTTACAGCCTCAGGCGCTAAAGCACGCTCAAGCTCAGGCACAATAGCGCGCTGATGGCAACGCTCTTGAATCAACTCCGGCACTAAACCTTTATTGGCCAATAAATTTGGCAAGGTCACATACGGCGACTTAACCATGCGCGAGATAATAGCATGCGTGATACCGCCCCACTTATACGCCGCCACCATAGGGCGCTTTAATAACATCGCCTCCAAGGTCGCTGTGCCTGAAGCCAAAAGTACGGCATCGGATGCAGCCATAACATCACGCGCATCACCTACCGAATAACGAATAGAGGGCGCTTTACTCTCTCCATGACCACCATGCCGCCCCAATATTGTACGCGCTATCTGCTCTATTTGCGCTTTGCGCTTCTCATTCACAGAGGGAATACAAAATAGATACGCCTGCCCCTCTTCGCGCTTCATTCTGGCAATGCGGTTGATCGAACGTATAAACACAGGCCCTATGTGCTCAATTTCACCACGTCGACTGCCCGGCATAACGGCCAAAACCGGACGATCCTGCTCAATATTCAGCGATGCACGCGCAGCCGCCTGATCAACGTCCAATGGCAACTCATCCGCTAAGGGGTGACCCACAAACGTTACAGGAACACCGTGCTTACGATAAAATTCAGCCTCAAACGGGAAGAGCGTTAAAATACGATCCACCGACTTTTTTATCTTATAGACCCGGTCTTGTCGCCAAGCCCATACCGATGGACTGACATAGTGAACCGTTTTGATGCCTATTTTGTGCAGCGAGTGCTCTAAATCAAGATTGAAATCAGGCGCGTCGATGCCGATAAACAGTGCCGGTCGATAGTTAGCAAAATAACCCGCTATACGTTTACGAATGCTCAAGAGTTCTGGCAGGCGTTTTACAACTTCCGTGATACCCATCACGGCAAGCCGTTCCATAGGGAAGAGGCTTTCAAATCCAAGGGCCTGCATTTTGGGACCACCAATGCCAATAAATCTAACATTGGGCATCATACTTTGCAAACTCTGCATCAAACCAGCACCCAGCAAGTCACCCGATGCTTCACCCACGACCATACCAATCACCACAGGCGCTTGGGCACTGGGTTCAGCAGCAGAGGTGGCCGTGTGTTCTGTTTTTTTTTCAGTCATGACAATCGCCTAGCGAACAATACCACGCGTTGATGCATTGAGCGAATCGAGAAAGAGTGAGAGGCTCTCTCTCATGGGCACAGAGTCATCACCATATGCTTCCTGTGATAACTCACCACTGAGCGCTACCAACTTACTTTTGGCCTCTTCAAGCGTCAAACCTTGGCGATAGACCAGTTTATAGGCATTTTTTAGCAGAGCAATGTGCGCCTTACTCCAGCCCCGGCGTCGCATGCCTTCCACATTGAGACCAAAGGCTTTGGCAAGATTGCCTTGCACCATCACGAAGGCGGGCACATCTTTCGTTACAGCAGAAAACATGCCCGACATACTGTATGAGCCTACTTTACAAAACTGATGAACGCCGGTGAACCCACCCAGTATAACACCATCCCCCACATGCACATGGCCGGCTAACGTCGCATTATTCGCAAGAATGGTGCCGTTGCCTACAATACAGTCGTGAGCAACGTGGACATAAGCCATTAAAAGATTATCACTGCCAATGCGTGTTTCAGAGTTATCCTGCACGGTGCCTCGATGAAGGGTCACACTCTCTCGAATAACATTCCGATCACCGATGATAAGCCGGGTAGGCTCATCTCGGTACTTCTTATCTTGACAGGCTTCACCCACAGAGGCGAATTGATAAATTTTATTATGCGCTCCAATCTTTGTTGGACCTTGTATCACAACGTGCGGGCCAACCCAACTCCCAGCACCTATTTCAACATCTGCACCGATAACCGCGTATGCACCTACGACTACATCGGTCGCAAGTTGAGCGCCAGAATCGACAATGGCTGTAGGGTGTATAAGCTGCTTATCCGACAAAGATGTAATCTCCCTGCATAAGTTTCTGTTTAAAACGGAAACTGTAATATAACAACGGACTGCAACCTTTTAGTATAAAAAAACCAGAATAAAAAGATAAAAAAGTTAACAGTCCCCAATCAACATTGACTTCAGATTAATCTGAGCATTTCTTCTCAGCGCTTCTTCTCGGCAATGGTGACCACGGCTTTTGCAGCCACCTCACCGTCTACTTGAGCTTCACACTGAAACCGCCACAGCTGCTGCTTACGATTTAATGACACGACAGACATATCAAGACGATCACCCGGAACAACCGGACGCTTAAACCGCGCTTTGTCAATGCCCGCAATAACATAAATATAGTCACCACTATGAGCATTTAAACCAGCCGCATAATAGCCAAGTACACCCGCGAGCTGAGCCAGCGCCTCCAGAATCAGCACACCCGGCATGATAGGCATATTGGGCAAATGACCATTAAAAAAAGGCTCATTAATCGTGACATTTTTATAACCATAAATACGCTCATTCTCGACCACATCGGTCACTCGATCAAGCAGTAAAAAAGGGTATCGATGTGTTAATATGCCCTGAATGGCTTGAATATCCAACATAACAACCTACCAATAACAACCGACAAATAACAACCAACCAGTAACCAACCTACTCATCTCAACGCTAGCGCTTCTCTTTCAGCCTTTTTCTCCAGCTATCTAACTGCCTGAAATAGACTGCAGCCTTTCGCCACTCCACGGTGGGCAGTATCCCTGTTCCTGAAGAGTAGCTCCCTGGCTCTTTAATTGAACGTGTCACCTGTGACTGCATAGTAACATGCGTATGATCACATAACGTCAGATGCCCAGCGATGCCTACAGCGCCTGCGATTGTACAGTATCGGCCGACCGTTGTGGAGCCCGCAATACCTACACACCCTGCAATGGCGGTATGATCACCAATGCGTACGTTATGTGCTATCTGAACCTGGTTATCAATAATAACACCTTGCCCAATAACCGTATCCTCTAGGGCTCCACGATCAATGGTGGTGGATGCGCCAATATCAACGTCATCCCCCACCGTTACGCCCCCAAGCTGTGCGATCTTGTGCCATCGCCCCTCTCTATTAGCAAATCCAAAGCCATCCGCACCGATAACGGAACCGCTGTGGATGGTCACTCGAGCCCCTAAAGTAACGTGACTGTACAGTACGACCTGGGCATGCAGTCGAGAATCATCGCCAATGGTGGTATTTTCACCCACAACACAGTTGGCGCCAATAACAACATGGTTGCCAATGACAGCGCCCTCTTCAATCACAACATTAGGGCCAATCGATACTGACTCTGAGAGCATGGCCGTTGGTGCAATCACCGCACTTTTATGAATACCCAGCCCCACCTTCTCTCTGCTCTTATCAAACAGGTGGGATAGCATGCTGTAAGCGAAGTAGGGGTCAGCACAGATCACCTTTTCACCTTCAAAGAGCTTGGCATCCTCTTTTGTGATCAAACAGGCACCGGCATCAG
>JAYPBG010000158.1:6945-8094 GCA_038124075.1 Gammaproteobacteria bacterium | reverse complement strand
CGCATCACGTATTATCTATACGTTCAGCGGCTTGGGCTCGTCGGGCGCCTAGGTACATTACTTGTCAAGCAGCTATATACAGCTTGTTCTAAGCGGTTATCTAAATATCGAAAAATCCGAATAATAACTCCTAGAATAAACGATTTTTTCATTTAATGGTACTGGCTTATAGTTAACGTACAAAAGAGGTATTGGAGGTCACGGGTTGGAGCCCGATGAACCTACTGACGTACCGAGTAGAGTGCCGCTCAAAGAGATTAAGTTAGGAGGGAGAGTAAATATGATAGTGAAAGTACACGCGAGAGGCTTTTCTTTATCGGCAGCACTGAGTGAGTACTCCGATTCTAAGGTTAGGTTGGCACTAGGGATCTATGGGCATAAAATTCGTCGAGTTGACCTCTTTTTGACAGATATCAATGGACCGAAAGGGGGGCAAGATATGAGGTGTACGATTAAAGTGCATGTACAAGGCGTGCCCTCTGTAACGGTTCACTTTACTGCTGAAGATATGTATGAAGCGATCAATCTTTGTGCGCGCAGAGCTAAACGATCCATTGATAGGCGGCTAAGTAAAAATATACAACGGCGTAAAGTCCCAGATCATCGACAAGGGGCGCTTTTTGATGAAGAGAGCGAGCAGGTGTTAGTCAATAAGCAGTGAGGCCCGTCATGATAGCCGTTTCAGTGTGAGTGCTTTTGGGTCAGTAACGTTATTTGGCTGTCAGCAAAAATGAAAGAGCAAATAGAAATAGGGTGAAAGTATTTTATGAAAAAGGCAAATTTTTTTAACAATTTAGATAGAGATGCGCTTAGCGGTATTCTATTGGTCGTTGCTGCCACTTTGGCATTGGTTATTGCTAACACCTCGTGGGATAATCTTTATCAGAGTTATTTGAATTTGCCTGTCAGTGTTCAAATAGGTTCGGTTGGTATTGAAAAGCCTCTTCTTCTTTGGGTTAATGACGGCTTAATGGCGATATTTTTCTTCTTGGTGGGGTTGGAGGTAAAGCGAGAGTTATTGACGGGCCACCTTTCTTCAAAAGAGCAGGTGGTTTTGCCCGCGATTGCCGCGGTTGCAGGTGTTGCAGCCCCGGCGCTCGTCTATTTTGCATTTAATTATCAAGATCCTATAGCGATAAAAGGTTGGGC
>JAYPBG010000158.1:3809-6935 GCA_038124075.1 Gammaproteobacteria bacterium | reverse complement strand
TACCATCGGCGACTGATATTGCTTTTGCATTAGGGGTGTTCAGTCTCTTTGGTAAAGGTTTGCCTATTTCACTGAAGTTGTTCCTGCTGTCGGTCGCCATCTTTGATGATATAGGTGCGATTCTTATTATTGCACTCTTCTATTCTCAAGAGCTTTCAACAACCTCCTTGATGATTGCATCATTTGCGGTGGGTCTGCTTTTCCTATTTAATAGGTGTAAGGTGAGTAGTGCAGCGGCTTATATACTGGTCGGGCTGGTTGTCTGGGTGGCTGTGCTTAAGTCGGGTGTGCATGCGACTTTGGCTGGGTTCTTAGTGGCTTGGTTTATTCCGATTGCTTCAAGAGAGGGTGAAGATGAATCCATGTTGATTAATATGGAGCATGGTTTGCACCCCTGGGTGGCCTTATTTATACTGCCTGTTTTTGCATTCAGTAACGCAGGCGTCAATTTACAAGGGTTGTCATTTGAGGTATTGACTCAACCCATCACGATCGGTATTGCATTGGGGTTGATTGTCGGGAAACAACTTGGGATATTCTCTGCATGTTGGTTTGCTGTGAAGTGTGGTCTAGCATCATTACCTAAAGGCACGACTTGGAAGCAGCTCTATGGTGTCTCGGTATTGTGTGGGATAGGGTTTACGATTCGAGCAGTATGGCAGTGAATATCACAACAGCGTTAAGCTAGGTGTGCTGATAGGCTCTATAGTATCTGCAATCTTGGGCTCTTATCTGATTTCAAGCAGTAAGAAGCAGCGTGTAAGTGAAAGTGAAAGTGAAAGTGTAGGCGAAGCGGATGAGATAGGTGGATTGGATCCTGTCAATGTATCAAGAAGTGGTAAACATGTATCAGCGATTTGACTGTTTCAAAAAGTCTTTTTTCAAATATTATTGTTTTATGATTATAACCAGAGAAAACAAGGTAGGTGAATTGCTATGAAAATAGAGATCAAATCGAGTAGTGTAAAAAATGGTAATCATTATTATGAGTATACATATCGACGTGTAGAATTTTCTATGTCAAAGTATGATTCTGTGCTCTCGACTGTAAAAATAGTGCTCGCAGATCTTAATGGGTCTACGGGGGGGGGCGATGATAAACAGTGCAAAGTGATTGCGCTGCTACCGGGTTATCAAGAGGTTGTGATCACAGAGAAACAGTCCGATATGATTAAAGCAATCGATCGAGCGATGCATCGTGTAACCTACACCATTCAGCAGCGACTAAAGCGAAGGCATAGGCTTTCACAGCGGGGGTGTCCAAGTCGTTCAGGTTCGCTATAAATAGTGTCTATGCTGTTTATAGTGTTTTAAGGTATATAAGTTATAAATGAAAAGAAACAGGAAGGTTTTAATATGTATACATTGTCATTGTCATTGCCACGTTGCAGAAAAGGTTTTGCTTGTTTGTCTCTTTTTTTATTGGGTACATCCCCTGCTATTGCTAAAGCAAGTGATGTCGAAAAGGGGGGGGTGTAAAGTGGCCCCTTTTCCTGCGCAACTATCCGCTGTCACCCAGCAGCCTTTTGATAACTTTGACGAAAGGATTCGCCTGATCTCTTCGGCCTATATAAATCGTAAGAGTGTCAGTGGCGACGCTCAACCGGGTTTCTTGGAGCGGGCCAGACGTACACGCATTGGAGAGCTAAGACTCAGTGAGTTCGAAGTCAGTAAAGCGCCTTGTTAGACATCGGCTCGCGTAATAAGGTCATTCTCTTATTGCGCGAGCCATTGGGTGAAAAGAGTATAACAAGGTATGCCTACCAGTACATTAAATGGAAAGGTGATCCCTAGTGATGTGGTAATTGAGAGGCTGTGGTTGGCATTGGGAATGGCAACACGCATGGCAGCAGGTACGGCTATGTAAGAGGCGCTCGCTGCCAGTACGGCAAGTAAAATGGCACCGCCTTCTGATAGGCCTATGCTTAATCCGAGTATCGCGCCAATGAACCCACCTACAAGAGGCATAAAGATACCGAAGGCGACGATAAAGCTGCCTATCGACTTTAGAACCTTAAGTTTGCTGGCTGCGACGATACCCATCTCCAACAAAAAGAGTGCCAATGCGCCATGAAACAGCTCTTTGAACAGTGGTGCAATGGTCTCTACTCTGTCGCCTGCCCAATACCCGATCATCAGGGCTCCAGTCATTAGGACGATGCCTTGATTGCAAAAAATTTCATGGAGCAATGTGCGTGAGTCTATAGGGCCTTTCAAGCCTTTGGCTAAAGCAATACCTACTGCAATCGCGGGCATTTCAAGCAACACCACAAAGAGGGGGAAGTAAGGTTCGTAACGGATCCCTTGGGCATCGAGTAACGATACGGCAACCGCATAGGTACCAACGCTGACCGATCCGTAATGAGCAGAAATAGAGGCGGAGTCTTCCCTGTTTAATTGGCCAAGATAGAGGAGGATAGGGAAAGCGATCAGGGGCAATATTAAACCAAGCAGTATGACAGCAAAAGATTGAGGGATGAGTTCAATTTGGCTGTGAGTGGCAAGTGCCGTGCCCCCTTTCAGACCGATAGCAATCAGAAGAAACAGGGTTAATGATTGATAAAGGGCTCTCGGAAACTGGATCTCAGCACGCAATAGCTGAGCAATCATGCCGAGTAGAAAGAATGCGATGACGATATCCAGTTGCATAACTTAATTGACCACAGGGCTTGGCTGATGCTTGTGCTTAAGTGTTTGCGCTTGTTGTGAGCTTAAGGTGTCTACTCTTTGCCAAATGGATAGGGCAATAATCAGTATACCAACCACTGCTAAATTCCAGCCTGCGGGCCCCAGTGTTGAGAGTAACGCGCCAATAATGGTGGTAATGATGCCAACAAACAGAGAGAAAAAAAAGCCTGGGTTCTTCACTAACAACAATCTCCGATCAGTTGGTACTCACAATGGCGTCAGGTGACGCCTGATCAACTCATTTCTTGGGTGTGTCTCAATGCGTTAATGTTAATTATATCAAAATAGACCTATAGATTAAAATAGATTATATTTAATATATACATAGACTAATGTCTATTAAATTGGGTGTGGTAGATCGTTATTTAGGCAAGAGGGGTGATTAGAGTGTCTCGATTTCATGCGCATATTGGCACTGTTCGACAGCTCGAAATTTTA